>NZ_JALNTK010000020.1:0-98299 GCF_023161865.1 Pseudoalteromonas sp. 2CM36K | reverse complement strand
ATAGGCCACAACTTTTGTTGTAGCCTATTATGAAGCCTCTGAAAGATCGTTCAATTAACTTAAACGATCCGCATTACTATAAAAAGCGGCTTTATTATTTTATTAGTAGCTAGTAGCGTATTTACTTACGTTTAGTCGGTTTTACACGTTGATTGTGCTTTTTAACCGCCTTGCGAATTTGGTTTATTTTAGCGCGCTTGTCTTTACGCTTTTCAGGAATAACCGACAGCTTAGTTTGTGTTTCTTTGCCAAGCTTTACTGTTTTACGTAAATAGTTAACCGTATCTAAATCATACTCAATCCAGCCACCTTGCGGTACACGCTTATCAAGCTCTAATTTACCGTAACGAATACGAATAAGACGTGATACTTCCACATCTTGTGATTGCCATAAACGACGCACTTCACGGTTACGACCTTCGTTAAGCGTTACATTATACCAACGATTAATACCTTCACCGCCCATAGGCTTGATACCAGTGAACTTTGCGGGGCCATCTTCAAGTTCTACGCCACGCAGTAAGTTTTTTATTGTTTCGTTAGTGACTTCACCAAATACACGTGCTGAATATTCGCGTTCAACTTCATAGCTTGGGTGCATTAAGCGGTTTGCCAATTCACCGTCATTAGTAAACAGCATTAGACCTGAGGTATTAACGTCTAATCGGCCTACTGCTATCCAGCGATCGCCATCAATACGAGGTAAGCGGTCAAAAACGGTTCTACGGCCTTCAGGGTCTTTACGCGTACTTAACTCACCCTCTGGTTTGTTATACATAATTACACGACAAATTCTGTCTGCTTTTTCTTCTATTTTAACGGTATGGCCGTCAACACGAATTAAATCGGTTTCTTCAACCCTGTCGCCTAACTTAGCTACTTTACCATTTACACTCACACGATTTGCATCAATGTATTTTTCCATTTCACGGCGTGAGCCTACACCTGCACGGGCTAGGACTTTTTGTAACTTTTCACCTTGTATACTCATTCGGATGGTTCTCTCACAGAAGGATCACTTAATAACTGGGTAATTTTACTTTGCTGTTGCTCTGGCAATGCGGGTAAATCATGAAGTCCCGTTATCGAAAAATAATCTAAAAATTGTTTAGTCGTTGCATAAAGTGCCGGTTTACCGGGTACTTCTTTATGCCCAACTACTTTAATCCACTCTCTTTCAAGCAGAGTTTTAATAATATTTGAGCCTGTTGCTACACCCCGCACTTGCTCAATTTCACCACGGGTTATGGGTTGCTTGTATGCAATTAACGACAGGGTTTCGAGTAAAGCTCTCGAGTATTTAGGGGCACGTTCTTGCCATAAATTACTCAACCATGGGCTTAAACTACTGCACGCTTGAAAACGATAGCCACTGCCTACCTCAACTAAACGTATTCCACGCGTCTGATAGTGAACTTGAATGGCCTCTACAGCATCATTAATGCGCGCCATAGAAATTGCTAAGTCGTTTAAAACCGTGTCCTTAAGATGACGTTTTGATACGGGCTTGCCTGCCACAAAAATCGCCGCTTCAATGATTTCAATTAATTGTTCATCACTAATTCGCCGACCAACCATAATCACTCTAAAGTTAATAAACACACACAGCCATCTATTATGACAGAACAACGGCAAACTAGGAAAACATATTAATAAAATAACATTTTATAGGTATAAAAAAGCCAGTGAAAAACACTGGCTTGGTATCAAGTGTATCTAATAATGTAATTTAGCTATTTTTTAAATTGCTCAAGTGCATCGTCCTCTGCAACAGAATCACCATGCTTTTGGATATAGCTATTAAACTCTTTTTTACTTACTCGTTTATCTTTATTGCTGTCCATGTAACCAAAATGATTTGAAATATCATCATCGTCAGCTTCAGAAACTGAAATAAAACCGTTGCTATCATTATCTAAGCTTTTAAAGTCATTTTCTATTTTATCAAACTTCGCAATATCAGCCTTAAATGCAGACTCACTCACTTCACTATCTGTAGCAACTTTCCCAGCATTTAGCTGCATATAAGCGTCATATTCATTACGGCTAATTTGATTATCCATATTAGTATCTATATTCGAAAAGTGCTGCCAAATACTATCATCGTCGGCTTCTATTTTAGAAATAAAGCCATCGCTATCGTTATCTAAGCTTGCAAAATCACTGTCGATTTTTTCTAAACCTTGATTAGAAGAACAAGCTGCTAAACTCAATGCGGCTAAAACAGTAGAAACTATCGTTAATTTTTTCATCAGACGTATCCTTGTATTAATAAATTTCAAATCTAGTAATACAAATACGATGCCAAAAAAAAATAAATTACTAAAATCAAACAATTAACCAAAAAAAACTTCTATTGCGATATTCAATAATGTAATTTTTGCAAAAAAAAGCTCGGTAAGAACCGAGCTATTTATATCTAAAACGGTAATTTAGATTGCAGCGTTTTGGTAACGCTTAACAAAATCAGTAACGCTTTGGCCATTACACTTTAATGAATTTAAGTTACCAATTTGCTTACGTACTGGTTGTAGGCCTTGCTTTACTGCAGTAATACATAACTGTGTTTCTTGGTGTGAATCTTTTGCAAATACTTCTACTTTAGACACAACTGATTGCGTTGCTTCTTCTTTTTTTGCAATGTCATGGATGTCTTGACCGTTACATAGGATACTTTTTGAATAACGTGATAAATATACACCGTGCTTTGCTGCCATTTTACGAGCAGCCGAAAACCCCTCATTGGCGCTTACTACACATAAGTTAGACTCTAATTTGTTGTCTTGGCTGTAATACGTATTGCTTTGCGCAGTAGCAGTTACAGAAACAAAAAGAGAGGCGGCTAAAAGTAATTGAGTTTTCATTAGGAGGTCCTATTTGAACGAGTTAAACATACGATTTTTGCGCATTATATAGACAAGTTTTAACATATAAATTGAATATTTTATTGTTTAATATTGCATTTACAATGTTTAAACATTAAGCAAAAATTGATCAACATTTGTGCAGCTATTTTCTCGTTTCAGTCATGTTATGTCGCTCCAAATACTGATACAATTTAGCCAACAATGAAAATAAATTTGAAGGTAAACTTTATGAAAGTGATTTCTTTTAATATCAATGGTCTGCGTGCTCGCCTACATCAGTTACAAGCTATTATTGATAAACACCAGCCAGATATTATTGGTCTTCAAGAGATCAAAGTGCACGATGAAGCATTTCCGCTAGACGATGTACAAAAAATGGGTTATCACGTTTATTTTCATGGACAAAAAGCGCATTACGGTGTGGCAATGTTATGCAAAAAAGAGCCTAAGTCGGTATTAAAAGGCTTTTCCACCGACACAGATGAGTCGCAAAAGCGAATGATCAGCGTTACCGTAGAGCAAGAAAATGGCCGTGACCTACATGTTATGAATGGCTACTTCCCGCAAGGCGATAACATCAATCACGAAACTAAATTCCCTTATAAACGTCAATTTTATCAAGACTTAATGACTCACCTAAATAGTCATTACACGCCTGATCAAGATGTAATTGTAATGGGCGATATTAATATCTCTCCAACCGATTTAGATATTGGTATTGGTGAGGTAAACGCAAAACGCTGGTTAAAAACCGGAAAATGTTCATTTCAACCCGTTGAGCGTGAATGGCTAGCAACGTTATTAAACTGGGGCTTTAAAGACACCTTTAGGGAGCAAAACCCAGAAACTAACGATCAATACTCGTGGTTTGACTACCGCTCTAAGGGTTTTGTTGATAATCGTGGACTAAGGATTGATGTGGTTCTGGCAACGCATGACTTAGCAGCTCGCTGTATCGACACCGGTATAGATTACGAATTACGTGCTATCGACAAGCCTTCAGATCATGCCCCTATTTGGTCTGAGTTTAATTAACGATTATGCTAAGCGTGCAATTACAGGCATTACTGTGGATTGGTGTTATTGTTATTGGCTTTTTAAGTGTTAATAAATCAACATACGCCAATTTATTTAATACGCCAGCAAGGCAAACCGGTGTGTTTGCCTGCGCGCTGGTGCTCGCTTTACTATGGCGTATAAAAGCCGGTATTTTACCTGGTCTTGATCTTCATATACTTGGCATTACTGCTGTTACGCTGATTTTAGGCTGGCGTCTGGCTATTTTAAGTTGTGTATTAGCAACAGCCCTGCTAACTGCTTTTGGACAAATAGCATTCGAGCTGATTGCGGTAAAATTACTAATAAGTGCGTTTATTCCAGTATTATTAAGCTACTTTGTATTTATGCTTTGTTACCACTACTTAGCGCGGCACTTTTTTATCTATATATTTGTTTGTAGCTTTTTAACGGCTGGTGTCGTTGCTTGCGTTAACATTATACTCGGGGGTGTTTTTTATTACGCAATTGGCGAATATAATTGGCATCAGCTAACAGAAAACTACATTTATCTCAGTCCTATTTTAGCGTTTCCTGAAGCAATGCTAAACGGTATGGCAATAACTGTTATGATCACCTATCGCCCGCACTGGGTAAAAACTTTTTTTGATAAGGACTATTTAGGCTCATGAGTCTTCATTACCATTGCCCTATTTGCAAACTTCCATTGGCACTTAATGAAAAAACATTACGCTGTGATAATAACCACAGCTTTGATTTTGCCAAAGAAGGCTATGTAAACTTACTCCCCGTGCAAAATAAAAACTCTAAACAGCCCGGTGACTCTTTAGAAATGGTACAAGCAAGGCGTTCATTTTTAGAGCAAGGCCATTATGCATTTTTACAGACGGCCTTAGCTAATTTAGTCAAACCGCTCAATGCAAATATAGTGATTGATTTAGGGTGTGGCGAGGGGTTTTACACCCATGCTATAGCAAATAACACGCAAGCTACTGTGTATGGTGTTGATATATCTAAGTCGGCGGTAAAATACGCAGCAAAACGATACAAACAATGTCAATTTAGCGTGGCATCAATAAGCCACGCGCCCTTTAATGATCACCTTGCTGATGTGTTAATTAGCGTGTTTGCCCCTTTGTTCGACGATGAACTTTCTCGCCTTGTTAAAGAGGATGGCTGTTTAGTGGTGGCAAGCCCTGGGCCTATGCACCTCAAAGAGTTGAAAAAATATATCTATAATACGGTAAATGAACATACTGAAGTTGCTACGCCAACAGGCTTTAACCAATCATCGCAACAGCTCATTACAGAGCAAGTGTCACTCACATTTAGCGACGTAAGAAATTTAATAATGATGACACCCTTTGCATGGAAGTTCAGACCCGAGCATTGGCAGGCACTTGAACAAAAACAGCATCATAAGGTTACCTTGTCATTTTATATTAGCCAGTTTGTTAAAACTGCTCTTTAGTAAAGGTTTTATCCATTTTATCAAACATGTCTTTTAACAATTCAGCAAGCTCCAAATAGCGGGGCTTGTTTTTCCCCATTTGTGCGTCGTAACCGTTGGCGACCATTTTTGCAAACAACTCGTTGTACCATTGCAGCATAGCGGGTTCTAATTCTGTTTGCGCACGTTTACCTAGCCATAAAAGTCCTTGTAACGGCAAGGAGATAAAAAATAGACTACTGGCAATAGCTTGAGGTAAAAAATCAGGGCCTAAATAATTAAGCTGAAAAAACAAAGTTAGCATGGCTAAAATAGGCATTACTGTAATCGCAAGCTCGGTTGCTCTGATCACTTTAAACTCGGCAAATAATGGCGCGACCTCTTTACGCATAGGCCATGTTTTAGCATAAGCGCGCCCTAATTGAACTTGTGATATCACACTTTTTTGCATTATAAATCCTCACAATCACGGCATTTAACACTTGTAAAAGCATCTTGCTTATAAAAGTGTAACACAACTCTCACTTTATCGGTAAAAATGCTTAATTTCATTAGTAAAACTCACAAAAAGCATAAATTATAGAAAGAATTCCACAAAGCCCTTTTAATAAAGTCAACTACACTTTAGTCTAGACCCATTTAAGCCTACAATGCTTATATATCAACCAAGTGTACTGATTAATATTTAAATGGAAAATGATTCTATGCCAACTCTCCCAAAAAAACCAAACCATGTTTTGGTACTTAATTGTGGAAGCTCAAGTTTAAAGTTTGCAATTATTGATGCAAACACAGGAAAAGACATTATTTCAGGTTTAGCTGAGCGCCTAGGTGCAGATGCTCCCTCAATAAAATATAAATTTAAGGGAGAAAAGACCACCATTAAACTTGCTGCTAATCAGGCACACGCGCATGTGATTGATACGCTGGTTGATTTAATAAAAGATCACAATCTTGATGAGCAACTAGTTGCTGTTGGTCATCGTGTTGTGCATGGCGGTGAGCATTTTACCCAATCAGTATTAATTGACGAACGCGTTACTGCAGGTATCACGCAAGCAGCCACGCTAGCACCTTTGCATGGCCACGCTAACTTACTGGGTATTTCATCAGCGCAAGCATCATTTAAAAATTTACCGCAAGTAGCCGTGTTCGACACGGCATTTCATCAAACGATGGATGAAGTCGCTTATCTTTATGCCCTTCCTTATCAGCTTTATAAAGACTTTGGTGTTAGGCGCTATGGTTTTCATGGCACCAGCCATTTTTATGTGGCAGGACAAACTGCGAAGTTGTTGGCACTTCCCATTGAAAACAGTAACTTTATTAGCGCCCACTTAGGCAACGGCTGCTCAGTGTGTGCGATTAAAAATGGCAAAAGTGTTGATACCAGTATGGGGTTAACCCCGCTTGAAGGGCTTATTATGGGTACGCGCTGTGGCGACATTGATCCGGGCCTATTTAACTTTTTAACCACGCAACTCGATTACACTGCTCAGCAAATTGATGACTTACTCAATCAAAAAAGTGGTTTATTAGGCATAAGCGAGTTGTCTAACGATTGTCGTACCATAGAAGAAGCCGCTATTGCAGGCAACCAGCAAGCTATGCTGGCACTTAATATGTTTTGTTACCGCCTCGCAAAACAAATAGCCGCTTACATGGTCCCGCTGCAACAGCTAGACGCAGTTATTTTTACCGGCGGTATTGGCGAAAATTCCGATATTATCCGTGATAAAGTACTTAAACAATTGGCCTTTTTAGGTATTAATTTAGACCCACAAGCAAACCTTGATGCACGTTTTGGCCAAGCTGGGTTAATTAGTACAGCTGATTCACGTAGCAAAGCGGTTGTTATGCCCACTAACGAAGAATGGGTGATCGCACTTGATGCCGCAAACATCACCAAGGAGTTATAATATGGCTCGTCGTATTATGTTGATCCCCGTTTCAACTGGGGTTGGTTTAACCTCAGTATCGGTGGGTTTGGTAAGGGCGCTGGAACAGAAAACTGTTAAAGTTAATTTTTTTAAACCTATAGCTCAACCACGCGCGGGTGAAACAGGCCCAGAAAAGTCAACACAAATTGTTACCCAAGGCTCACCTATTGATCCACCTACGTCATTTGCGCTGGATTACGCCGAGCAAATGATTGGCGATGGCAAAGGCGATGACCTGCTAGAAGAAATTGTAGAGCGTTTTCAAAGTAAAATTAACGATGATGAAGTGGCTATTATTGAAGGCATGGTGCCTACCCGTCGCCAACCATATGCGGGGAGAGTAAATCGCGAAATCGCACAAACTTTAGGGGCGGATATCGTTTTTGTACTTACCCCTGGCAATTACAACATTACTCAAATTGAAGACCGCCTAGAAATAGCCGCTGGTAACTATGGTGGCATTGACCACCCTCGCGTGCTTGGCTGTATTTTTAATAAAGTAAACGCCCCCCTTGATGAGGAAGGTCGTGCTCGCGCCGATTTAGTCGATACCTATAAGCCAGAAGCGCTTGATAACGAATTAAACCGCTTAGCTTCTTTACCTATTTTTAGAAAAAACCCGTTTATGTTACTCGGCGCTATTCCGTGGGATTTTGAACTGGTTGCCCCACGTGTTAAAGATTTAAGTGCCTATTTAAAAGCCACTATTATCAACGAAGGCGATATGGTACACCGCCGACTCAGACGAATTACATTTTGTGCCCGCACGGTATCCAATATTTTAAACTATTTTACGCCAGGTGCGTTATTGGTTACCCCTGGCGATCGCTCAGATATACTCGTTGCAGCTTGCTTATCGGCCATGAATGGCACAAAACTAGGTGCAATTTTACTTACCGGTGGTTTTGAGCCTGAGCCGCGTATTATGGCGCTATGTGCACAAGCTATGCAAACTGGCCTACCAATTTTGGCAACCGAGGGCGATACCTGGCGCACTTCTTTATTGCTGCATAACTTTAACCTAGAAGTGCCTAGCGACGATGAACAACGCATTGAAAAAGTAAAAGATCATAACGCTGCACATATCGATTCTGATTGGCTGGACACATTAGCAAAAAGTGTGGGAAAAACCCGCAAGTTATCCCCGCCGGCCTTTAGGTATTTATTAACCGATAAAGCACGTAAAGCGGATAAAACGATTGTACTGCCTGAGGGTAACGAGCCTAGAACCATTAAAGCCGCTGCTATTTGTGGCCAGCGCGGCATTGCTAAAACAATTTTACTTGGCGATCGCGATGAAATATTTCGAATCGCGGAGCAACAAGGGATTGAACTGAACGAGCATGTGACTGTAATAGAGCCAACTAGTATTATTAATGACTACGTAGCACCTATGGTCGAAATTCGTAAAAACAAAGGCTTAACTGACGTTATTGCAAAGGAACAACTGCAAGATAACGTGGTACTGGGCACCATGATGCTAGAGCAAGGAAAAGTAGATGGGCTGGTTTCAGGGGCAGTCAATACCACGGCTAATACCATTCGCCCGCCTTTACAGTTGATTAAAACCGCACCAGGTTCATCATTAGTCTCGTCGGTATTTTTTATGCTTTTGCCTGATCAAGTGCTTGTTTATGGTGACTGTGCTATTAATCCTGATCCTAATGCTGAACAACTAGCCGACATTGCAATTCAATCTGCCGATTCTGCTGCCGCATTTGGCATAGAACCTCGTGTAGCAATGATAAGTTACAGCACGGGTAATTCGGGCAGTGGCGCTGATGTAGAAAAAGTCCGCGAAGCAACAAAAATTGCCCAACAAAAGCGTCCTGATCTCATTATCGATGGGCCATTGCAATACGATGCGGCCATTATGGAAAGTGTAGCTATTAAAAAAGCGCCAGATAGCCCGGTTGCCGGTAAAGCAACCGTGTTTATTTTCCCTGATTTAAATACGGGTAATACCACCTACAAAGCAGTGCAACGAAGTGCTGATTTGACCAGTATTGGTCCTATGTTACAAGGCATGCGCAAACCTGTTAACGACTTAAGCCGTGGCGCATTAGTTGACGATATTGTGTATACCATTGCTTTAACAGCCATTCAGGCGGCGCAAGTAGAAGCGCTTAATTAAGGCCTGTAATTAACATGCCTTTTTTATAGCCTAGCCATTTTTTATTTAACAATCAACTGGTTAGGCTATTTATACCTCACAACCCCCAAGCTTATCCACAGAAATTGTGGACAATTATTTTTTAGCTAATAAAAATATAGCACGGCCTAAACTTGAGCCTTTAATTTAGCTTCAATACTCTATACTATAAAGCTATTATTTTGCTGCTGGCGATACGTTTAATGTCAAAACAAACATTACAATTACACAGCACCGTGTTATCTATTCATAGTTTAGCCCTTGATGCTGACATACCGCCTGCGCTGTTAAAGCAACCGTTATTTTTTATCTCAAAAACGCATGATGAACTGTCAGTTGTTTGCCCTGTCGACTTTATTATTGATAGCCAAGACACTGAATCTAATTGGCAAGCACTGGAGGTAATAGGCCCTTTAGGGTTTTCGTTAACTGGCATTATGGCAAACCTGTCAGGCGTATTAGCCAGAGCTGGCGTGTCCATTTTTTCGATATCGACCTACGATACCGACTATATTTTAGTAAAAAAACAAACGGTCACCAAAGCAATTACAGCCCTTAAAGCCGATGGCTACAACGTGGTAACTCAATAAATAATGAAATCTGAAGACGTTAGCTATTTAACTAAAAATAAAATACCCCGAAACGCGATACAAATCACGAGCCCATTCAGTGGTAAAGTAATGCCAATGGAAGAGCATCCACAACCCTTTTTTCGTTTTGGCACACTCGGCCCAGGTATTGTTGTTAGTTTATCGAGTCATAAAGTATTAGCGCCCTTCAATGGCACCTTACTGCAGGTAAAAAGTGCCGGTTGTGAATTTATTTTAAAAGCCAATAACGGCTTAAAAGTATTAATAAACCTAGCTGTTCCCGATTCACAAACACTTACGCATACTCATATTGCTCAGCTTAACGGCAGCAAAATAACCAAAGGCCAACGCCTTGCTTATTTTGATTTACGTGAGCTCGACTCGCCTATTTTAGCCAGCCTTATAATTCTCAACGGCCATAATTTAGGCACTTTTCATTATTCTCACCCGCAAGTTAATGCCGGTGTAGATACCTTATTAACTATTATTAAAAAGAAGTAGATTTATGATCACTCTCTATGGCATTAGCAACTGCGATACAATTAAAAAAGCAAAAAAATACCTAAGCGATAACGACATCGCATTCACTTTCCATGACTACCGCAAAGACGGCGTTAATAACGACATGGTAAGCGACTTTGCAGAACATATTGATTGGGAACAATTGGTTAATAAACGTGGCACAACGTACAGAGCGCTTACTGATGAGCAAAAACAAAGCTTGACTAAACAAACCGCTATAAATTTACTCGTTGAACAACCGGCGATGATCAAACGTCCTGTTCTTGTTAATAACGGGCAATATCACTTAGGCTTTAAAGCAGCACAATACGATGAGATTTTTAAATAATGACCCATCCAGTAATTACCCTAGCCCAAGCCTTAATTCAGCGAGAGTCGGTTACACCTGAAGATGCCGGGTGCCAACATATGATGAATGAACGTCTAAGCGCCATTGGCTTTGATATTGAATCGCTATTTTTTACCGATACCCTAAACACATGGGCACGCAAAGGGACCCAATCGCCCCATTTTTGTTTTGCCGGTCATACTGATGTGGTGCCCACTGGGCCTGAAAAAAACTGGCAGCACCCGCCTTTTGCAGGCCTAATTGAAGACGGCTTATTGCATGGCCGTGGCGCTGCCGACATGAAAGGCTCATTAGCAGCGATGATTGTGGCAACCGAACGCTTTGTGACTAAGCATCCAGATCACAAAGGTTCCATTTCGTTTTTAATTACCTCAGATGAAGAAGGCCCGTTTATTAACGGCACTACCCGCGTGATTGATACTTTAGAGGAGCGCGGTGAAAAAATAGACATGTGCCTTGTAGGTGAACCCTCTTCTCGCGATGTACTCGGTGATGTGGTTAAAAATGGCCGCCGTGGTTCACTCACGGGATTTTTAACTATAAAAGGCGTGCAAGGTCATGTGGCCTATCCACATTTAGCACAAAACCCAATTCATTTAGCCACGCCAGCTTTAACCGAGTTAAGCCAAACTGTGTGGGATATGGGTAATGATTTTTTTCCAGCCACCAGCTTTCAAATCTCTAATATTAATGGCGGTACGGGCGCAGGCAATGTGATCCCTGGGGAACTAGAGGTACAATTTAATTTTAGATTTAGTACCGAAGTTACTCATCAACAACTCCAACAAAAAGTAAATTCCATTTTACAAAAACACAATTTAAATTATGAACTCAATTGGATTGTGAATGGCTTGCCGTTTTTAACCGATCACGGCCCATTGGTTGATGCCACCGTAGCCGCCATTAAATCGGTAACGGGGTTAACCACTAACTTAGAAACAACAGGTGGCACCTCAGATGGTCGTTTTATCGCACAAACGGGTGCTAAAGTTATTGAATTAGGGCCACGTAATGCCACTATTCATAAAGTGGACGAGTGTGTTAGCACCGACGACCTAATCGCGCTGGCCGATATTTACGAACAAATATTAGAGCACCTGTTAACTTAATGACTGCAAATAAAGAACTCATACAATGCATCACTGGCCAAAGTGATGCACATTTAGTTGCCATACAAAATCACTCTTTGCATGCCGATATTGTAAATGACTTTATTGCACTGCAAACAGCGGCTGCATCAGCAGGCTTTGACTTATGTATTGCATCAAGTTTTCGGGATTTTAACCGTCAATCAGCTATTTGGAACGCTAAATTTTCCGCTAAGCGGCCGGTATTAAACAAAGCCCAGCAACACGTTGATATTAATTCGCTCAGTGATATTGATAAATGCATTGCCATTATGCTTTATTCTGCGCTACCGGGGGCGAGTCGCCATCATTTAGGGACTGATTTAGATATTTACGATAAAGGCGCAGTAAGTGACGATTATGTTTTGCAATTGAGCCCTAATGAATATCAGCAAGGTGGGCCTTTTGCTAAATTAAGCCAATGGCTAGACACTCATCTAGCAGAATTTGGGTTTTATCGACCTTACCAGTACGACTTGGGCGGGGTAGCTCCTGAGCTTTGGCATATTAGCCACATAGCGCAATCAGCACAGCTTATTGGTCACCTTACGCCAGAAGTGTTGCACGACTGCATTAAACACAGTGATTTATTAGGTAAAGACGCTATTTTAACCCACTTACCTGCATTGTATGAACGCTTTGTGATCAATGTAAGTCCACCAGCTAAGCAGTTTTAGTCTTTTTATTTAAAGTAAAAACCAATACCGCTAGTAAAATGATACTGCTGGGGAGCATAAATTGTACAGTTAATGTTTCAGATAAAAATACAGCCCCTGCAATAGCCGCCAAAACGGGTACGCATAACTGCACTATGGCTGCATGCGTGCTCTTTAATAGTGGCATAGCCACATACCAAATACTGTACCCTACGCCAGATGCGATGGCACCTGAGGCTATTGCAAGTAACGCTCCTTCGATACGTATATTTTTAAGCTGGCTCATTCCCACCACAATTAAAATAGGTAGCACTAATAAACTACGTATAAAATTAAAGGTAGTGGCTCTTAGCGGCGACATACACGCCTTGCCACGAATACTGTAAATTCCCCACGCAATGCCACTTATACTCATTAATAATGCAGCCATCAGCGGTGGTGCTGTCTGTGAGGGCAGCATTAAGTAAACAAATGCCGCAAACGCCACTATAAATGCAAGCCATTGCATAGCACTTAAACGCTCTTGTTTATATATGCCCCAGCCAATCATTGTAAATTGCACCGCCGAGAATAAAATAAGCGCCCCCATACCGGTATCAAGCTCGATATAAGCAACAGAAAAACACAGCGCATATATCAATAAGCTAGCACTGCTTCGCCAACTGCCAGTATCGTTAATAATAGGATTACTTAACTGCGCTTTTTTATTTAACTGCCTAGTGTAGAGCAGCATAATAATGGTCAAACACACTGCCCCACTCATTAACCTAATAACGGTAAAATTCCACGCATCAATGTAGCCTTGCGCCAACGCTAACCGACACAATAATGAGTTTGCAGCAAAAGCAACTAACGCGATAATGGTAAACAGTGTTGCTTTCAAATTAATTCCTAACGTATTGATAAATATGTACCGTATTTATATACCGATTAAATTAACGCCCAATGTTGTAAACGTTAACATGGTTATTTTTTAAATGATAAAGTTTTTGTTAAGGGTTTTTGTTCTATGTTTATACACTACGCTTTTTTACAATCTTTCACACTTGTATTTATTGGCAGTATGTTAACCTTACAGAATAAATAAGAAGGAGTGCGTGTGCGTCACATTTTAACTTTTAGTCTTTGCTTTATTGTAAGTGGTTGTAGCACCATTGGCTTTGACGATCTCTTTAATGATTACGCCACTAATACCACCCCTATTAGACAAGCCATTACGAATAATAATATTGAGAGTGCACGCTCCTTAATAAGCAAAAACAGCAAAAACAGCAAAACACACAGTAATTATTTACTGAGCCAATTAGAGCAAGGCCGCATCGCGGATTTAGCCAATAACCCCAATAACGCACAAATTCATTTTGAAAATGTCTATCAACAAATGCAATCTAAGCGCCAAGCTGCAAAAATACAAATAAGTGCTGGGCTTGAGCAAAGTAATGCGCTGTTAACCAACGACTCAGCTATTGGTTATACACCGCCCGCCTACGAAATGAGTATGTTGCATAGCTACAAAGCGCTCAATTATGTTTATAAACATGATATTGAAAGCGCCTTAGTTGAAATACGCCGTGCTAATAAAGTACAAGTTGATGAACTACTAAATAATCAAAGCGAATTTGATAATGCCGCTGCCCAAGCACAGCAACACTACCCCAATATGGATAACTTAATTCGCTCGGCTAAAAATGGCTTTCAAAATGCGTACACGTTTTATTTATCAGGCTTGCTATATGAAACGGCAAAGCAAGGAGATGATGCCTACATAGACTATAAAAAAGCGCTCGAAATACAACCTAACAATCCGTATTTACAACACGATGTACTGCGTCTTGCTAAGCAACAAGGTTTTGCTGATGACTATAACCAATTTAAACGCCAGTTTGGTGAAGTTAACAGCTTAGAAAAAAACCAAGGTGAAGTGGTTATATTATTCGAACAAGGCCTGATACCAAAACAACACGAATTTAAATTACGATTACCCATTTATACTTCACAAGGAGACGCCCGCTTTTATAGTCTCGCCATGCCCATTTATATAAATAATGCTTATGAAAGCACCGTTAACAACGTCAAAATTAATGACCATGTATTATCACTAAGCTCGTTAGTACACTTAGAAGCACTGGCCGCTAAAACGTTAGAGCAGCAAGTTGCTGGGCGCGTATCGAGACAAATATTTCGCTTAGTGGCGAAAGAAAAGCTGCGCGCTGAGCTTGCCCGCAGTGGCGGTGATGTGGGGAATATTTTAGCAAACTTATATAATCTTGCATCTGAGCAAGCCGATACTCGCAGCTGGCTTACCTTACCCAATCAAATTAGTCTTGCCCGCAGTGCAGTGGCTGCAGGCGAACATACCTTAAATGTTGGCTCACAACCGCCAATAAATTTTACCGTTAGTAAGCAAAGGTTAACGTTAATCTACCTAACCTCTGTTAATAACTATTTTAACTCCCATGTAGTGCAACTTTAGGAGCCATCATGAAATACATACTCCCCATTATTGCGTTGTTTATACTTAGTGCATGTAGCAGCCGACCTGTAACCTCAGGCATTGGAGTTGAACAAACTACCAACGCCTACAAAGAGCAGCTCAATGTTAACAATCCACAGTTAGCAAAAAAGCTATTAATTAGTGATGTAAAAACCCGCCAAACAAATAACTTAACCGACGTGGTAGTCACCTTGGCGAGTACCTATAAAAAGTCACAATATTTACAGTATCAATTTAACTGGTTTGATAAAGATGGCTTTGTAATTAAAGGCAACCACTCGCCGTGGCAAGCCCTCACATTATTTGGCTTTGCTAAAACTCAGCTTGCAGGACTCGCGCCTAGCCCTAATGCCGTTACTTTCTCTTTAGCTGTAAGAGAAGTGTCTACTGAAGCTCAAAAATTTAAAGATTAAAGGAAACCATGATGATCAATAAACAATTCAAATCACTCTCTGGCTATGCAATTTTAGGCCTAGCCGCACTCACACTAACCGGCTGTGCTAATAAAGCAGTCGTTAGTTATGGTGATGCCCAAGCCGTAGAAACCACAGATATAAACTTTGGCTCTACCGACCTACAAAAAGTAGCCTCGCAAATGACCGACTCACTGCTCAGTTCGCCAGTGGTTGGTACTATGACTGCCAATACACGCCCTGTGGTATTTGTTGAGCGTATTAAAAACAAAACCAGTGAACACATAGACACTGAGTCAATTACCGACTCAATTTCGACTCAATTACTTCGCAGTGGAAAATTTAGATTTGTTGATATGACCCGTGTAGAAGCGGTTCGTGAACAACTTACATTTCAAAATGAAGATGCACTGATCAATCCAAGCACTGCGGTGGCCTTTGGTAAACAAATTGGTGCGCAATATATGCTGTACGGTAACCTATCGAGCATTGTTAAATCCAATGCTGATAAAGCCGATGTGTACTACAAATTTACAATGCGCTTAATGGATATGCAAAGTGGCCTTGTTGAATGGGCTGACGAAACTGAAATTCGTAAAACCCGTGAAAAATCTACCTTTGGTTGGTAACTAACAGGAGCGAACCATGAAAACACTTAGCTTATTTTTATGCACTTTATTAATATTTAGCGCCCCCACTTTTGCCAAGTATGAACGCAATAAAGCCGTTCCTGTGCAGCAAGTACTATTTGGTAAAGTGAAGTCGGTGCGCAACATTACAGAGCAACAATTGGTTCACGATAAAAGTAACGGTTGGAAAACCTTTGGGGGTGCCCTATTAGGTGGTGTTATTGGTAACCAGTTTGGTGGTGGCAGCGGTCGCACAGTAGCGACGATTTTAGGATCAGTGATTGGTGGTAATGTTGCGCATAATCAGCAACAGACACAACGCTATGAAAACCTCCAATTAGTTGAACTGCTAATACAAGTAGAAAGTGGTGAACAATTTATGGTGGTACAAGACAACGATCCCGCTATGCGTTTTCACCAAGGTGATAATGTGCGTCTTATTTATTTAACTAATAACACAGTCCGCGTAGATAGCGCTTATTAGAGTCTATTTATATTTCGAGCTTAATTATTAAAGTTCCAACAAAAAACCTAACTTAGTTCGCTAAGTTAGGTTTTTTAAATGTATTCACTTTTATTTATTAAGCGGGTTCTTTTGCCCAAAGCTGCTCGTTTTCATGCATTTCATATAAACCATGTGCACGGTTAATCAGTAAATTTGCAAAATCAGCTTGGGTTTTATCTCGCGCACCCGCGGTAATAATTTGATCGGCCTTTAACTGCCACTGCAGTGAAAAATAACGCATTGCATCGCGTGCATCTTTTGCTGCAGACGCTTCAGCATGATCAGTTGGTAAACGACCGGTGATCACCCAATAGCTTTTACCGTTTTGCGCTTTAAATTTCCAAAGCGCACATAAAGGCGCTAAAAAGCGACTTTCTTTTTCAAGCAATGTTTTGGGCATAATGCCTTTTTCAGCTAAATGCTTTTGCGCATTTTGAAAGCATTCGCGCTGCCATTGAATTTCTTGTTGCTGAAGTTCAGCTTGCTGCTCTGGTGTTAATGGTTTTTGTTCTTGTTGCTGCATTTTAATAACCTTTTTACTTCTTTGTTTACACTTTAAGGGCATAACAAATAAGGCGCAAGCATAAATAGCGTGCTTAACACCTTATTCGCAGCTGTTTGCTGGGTTTTTAAGCAAACCGATTATTTTATGTTGTGATCAAACGACCCCACATCACCGGGGAACACCACTGGCGATTCAACACCCTGTTTATTCACGCTAGCAACGCCAAAATAGTAGTTATCAATAACCACATTTTTAAGCGTAAACTCGCTTACCTTATCAACCCATTGGCTGTATTGCCATTGTGGCTCACTCGTATAGCGCCAGTAAATTTTGTAACCGGCAATATTTTTATCTTCCGATGGTTGCCAAGAAAGTGTGGTACTGGCGCGTACGGCACCACTAATTTTCACTTCTTTCGGTGGCGCTGGTGCCCATGCCATTGACGCTAGGCTCACCGCATTCAATGACGTGAGTTTTGCGGCGTAATCAAAATCAACCCCATCGATGGTATCACCGTACACTATGCCATTTTCGGTGCGTAGGTCTTGATGTTGACGGTCGTAATGCTCGTTAGTTTCCATTATACGTACAGCTGCAAAGCCCGCATCATTAAATGGGCGATGATGCCCTCCTCGAGCAAATCGGTCGAGTCTGTATACCAGCATAGTGTCTAAATTTTCAATGTACTTATCGGCAATGGTGTCTATGTAACGCGCTAAATTACGACTCGCTGAGTCAACTTCGCCACCTGTAAAACGACGAGTACGCGCTTGCTCTTTGGTTTCAACCACTCGTGTCCCTTCTGAAAAAATGCGTGCAGTGGTGTTATCGGTTACGCCATTAATACCGGTAATATTACCAATCATGTCGTTATTTAAAACACCATGAACCTGCCAATTATTTTTTTGCGCATAAGCGGTTAAAATTTTACCGCCAAATAAACCTTGTTCTTCACCTGAGAGAGCCGCGTAAACAACCGAGCCATTAAATGTATATTTCGATAAAACACGCGCTGCCTCAATAACACCGGCAATCCCTGAAGCGTTATCGTTTGCACCTGGCGCATCGCTGGTAAAATCCATTACATCACTAACGCGAGAGTCTATATCACCCGACATCATCACCATACGATTAGGCTCAGTACTGCCGCGCTGAATCGCAATTATGTTAACCACTTCTACAGGGTTAGGAATGCGCTTTTCTCCCGAAATGGTTTGTTTTACCTCTATTATTTCTAAGCAGCCACCACATTGTGCCGAAATCGCTTCAAATTCTTTTTTAATCCAACGCCTTGCAGCGCCAATACCACGTGTATCAGACTTAGTCTCTGATAGCGTATGTCGCGTACCAAAACTCACCAGCGTTTGAATATCACTCTCAATACGCTGCGCCGAAATCTCTTGTGCAATTTTATGCAATGATGCTTGTTGTATAGACTCGCCAGCAAAGCTTGTAAGCGTTACAGAGCATAATGATGCCAACACACAATACTTTATAAGTCGATTAACTAACTTTAAACCTAAATAAGACATCGCATTGTTATCCTCATAATAAATGCTACCAACATGACAGCAGAAACCAATAACCGCAAACCTTTTGAGATAGACACTAAAAATCACACGCTTAATTACAGATTATTAACACCTTGAATTTTACTTACAATTTAACCCTCACCAAACAAGTCCTCTTTTCAAGCACACTATTTTAATAAAAATAATCACTTATACTGTTTTGACCGTATATAGTGCTAAACAAAATTAATCAGCTATCATTTTATAAAGGCTAATTTAATCAATAAGGTGCTGAAATAACATGAAGAAACACGAAAAATTACCAGATGATCATGTTGATCCCCTGATTTACTAAAATCCGGTTATATTTGGGCTCTAGCTCGCTGCCCGTTGAACTGGTTATTGCTACCGCATTGATGGCTGTGGCGTGTAAAATTATTGTCCTCGATTTAAAATTAGTGACCTCAGAGCAAATTGTTGGCCTGGCGTTAGTTACTTTAGCACTGGATATATCGTATTGGCTGGTAAAAAATAAAACCGGCCACACTAAGCTTTAAACGGTTAACTCAACTTAAGTTAACCGACGCACACCTCATTCCCACTGCGCCTTTGTGTTTTACAATGGTATAATGGGACATCTTTATAAATATTTAATTAAGCAGTTAATATGTATCGACTATTTGAACGGATGACTAAACCGTTCCCAGAGCGTTCTCCATCTCAGCCTCCTAAAACCCTTTTTGCATTTTGTCGTCACTACACTAAAGGCATGGAACTGTCGTTAGTGCTTATGTCGCTCAGTGCCGCATTACTCGCTATTTTAGAGGTGTCTTTATTTAGTTATATGGGCCAACTGGTTGACTGGCTTGGCGAGTACACACCTGAAGAGCTGTTTTCGCAGCAACAATCCGCGTTAATAAAAATGGGGTTAATGCTTTTAGTCGTCATGCCTGTAGTGGTGTTTTTTAGATCAGCTATTTTACACCAAGCGCTATTGGGGAATTACCCTATGTCGATTCGTTGGTTGGCACACCGTTATCTACTGCGTCAAAGTGTCAGCTTTTATCAAAACGAATTTGCTGGGCGTATCGCTACAAAAGTATTACAAACCTCATTAGCAGTACGTGAGTCAGTCACTAAGTTACTTGATGTACTGATGTACATTGCTGTTTACTTTGGCTCAATGGTGTTTTTAGTGGCCGCCTCAGACTGGCGTTTAATGTTGCCATTATTAGTGTGGTTAGCATTGTATATTTGCGTGCAAATTTACTTTGTACCCCGATTAAAAAGTATTGCAAGTTCACAAGCTGATGCACGCTCAGAAATGACCGGCCGTATCGTCGACAGCTACACAAATATTTCAACCATTAAGCTGTTTTCTTACACTCAACGCGAAGAACAATACGCTAAACAAAGTATGGATGTATTTTTACAGCCTGTTTATAAACAAATGCGCTTGGTCACCAGCTTAAACGTGGTTATTCAAAGCTTAAACTATTTGTTAGTGTTTTCGGTAGCAGCTGTGTCTTTGTATTTATGGTCGTTAAGCGCCATTAGTGCAGGAGCGATTGCCGTGGCATTGAGTTTATCATTAAGGCTCAATGGCATGGCCCAATGGATCATGTGGGAAATTAGCAGCTTGTTTGAAAACATTGGCACCGTGGCTGATGGCATGCGCACCCTTTCTAATCCTATTGCGGTTGATGACAAACCAGAAGCCGAAACGTTAAAGGTCACCCAAGGGGCAATCGACTTTAATAATGTACATTTTAACTACGGTAAAGCCGCGAATGAAAATAACCGTGGCCCCGTAATAAACGGATTAAACTTAAACATTAAACCCGGTGAAAAAATCGGCTTAGTGGGTCGCTCTGGCGCGGGTAAATCCACATTAGTTAACTTGTTGCTGCGCTTTTACGACACCGACAAAGGCAGCATTAGTATTGATGGCCAAAATATTACGGATGTAAGCCAAGAAAGCCTTCGCCGCTATATTGCTATGGTTACCCAAGATACATCCCTACTACATCGCTCAGTAAAAGATAACATTTTATACGGCAGACCCGATGCCACAGAAGCCGAAATGCTCGATGCGACTAAGCAAGCCAAAGCCCTTGATTTTATAACCGATTTAGAAGACAGCAAAGGCAACAAAGGCTTTGATGCGCAAGTTGGCGAACGAGGGGTCACCCTGTCAGGCGGTCAGCGCCAACGTATTGCTATTGCACGCGTACTACTTAAAAACGCGCCAATCCTCATACTTGATGAAGCCACCAGCGCTTTAGACTCAGAAGTCGAAGCGGCTATTCAAGCAAGCTTAGATGATTTAATGACAGGTAAAACAGTAATCGCCATTGCCCATCGATTATCGACCATTGCACAAATGGACAGACTCATCGTGCTTGATGAAGGCGGCGTTGTAGAGCAAGGCAGTCACGATGAATTAATTGCCCAAGGCGGCATTTACGCTGCTCTTTGGGCACATCAAACCGGCGGCTTTATTGGCGTTGAGTAATTAAACTAATTGAGGGCGGGCTATTATAGCCCGCTCTTGTTTACTAAAATTAAACTTATGCTTTGATTTTAAAGCTATTTATAGTTATTTAGTCGAATTTTATAGTCTACCTCTTGCCCCACTGTTTTTAAAATGCCACATTCGCGACTGACTTTTTATCATTCATCAAGCAATTCACCATGTCATTTTTAATCAAACATAAATACACCCTCTATGGGGTGTTCGCTATTTTACTTTGGAGCAGTTTAACTGCCTTTATCCGTGACCTATCAGAGTTATTTAGCCCTATTGGCGGTGCTGCTTTAATTTACAGCGTCAGTGCGATTTTTTTAATACTAGTCATGGGTGTACCAAGGCTAAGCAATTACCCAAAACGCTATTTAGTCTTTGGTGGCAGCTTATTTGTTATTTACGAAATGTGTTTAGCGTTATCCCTCGGCTTTGCAAATAGTCGCCAGCAAGCGTTAGAAATGGCAATTATTAACTACCTTTGGCCAGCGTTAACCATATTATTATCGATTATTGTTAACCGCACTAAAGTAAGCGTATTAGTCTACCCGAGCATACTGATTGCATTTTTAGGCGTTGCATGGTGTATTGCAGGCAACAGTGGTTTATCTATGGCTGTATTAACCGCTAATATTAGCGACAACCCACTGCCCTACTCTATGGCGTTTGCAGCAGCGTTTATTTGGGCTGTGTATTGCAGTGTAACGGTTAAACTTAGCGAGGGTAAAAATGCCATTAGTGTATTTTTTGCAGCCACGGCAATCTCTTTATGGATAAGTTACGGACTGAGTAATGAACCCAGCTTTGAGTTTAACGTATATTCTAGTTTTACTTTATTGCTGGCAGGGGTGGTTATTGGTGGAGGTTACGCACTATGGAACCAAGCAATAATTGGCGGTAACCTAGTGTTGTTAGGCACCTTGTCTTACTTTATTCCTGTATTGTCTACGCTATTTGCCTCTATTTACTTATCACTATCGCTCACCAACGCATTTTGGCAAGGCGTAGTATTAGTTACATTAGGCTCATTAATGTGTTTTATGGTGACCCGAAAAACAAAGCCAGCCCAATAAAATAAGTAAGCGAAAAGCTAGGGACTGTCTGCTTTTCGCTTTAATCATTTACTTAACTAGCTAATCGCAGTCCTAACAGCACTAACATCACAATGTTTGCAATCACACCAATCAAAAAGAAGTAACTACGCGGGCTGGGGTTTTTCTCTGTGGCAATGGCGTAATACAGTGCCATATGAATTAAACGTGCAATAACGTAAACCCAAATACAGATTGCAAAAACCGAACTGTGGTAATTCATCACAAAGGCAAATAAAACCGTTCCTATAAATAACGCACTGTTTTCTAATGTGTTATGAAAGGTGCGATGCGCTCTAAATATAAAACTCTCATGAGATAGGTCTTTATCAATTTTTCCTGGTACAGCCCCAGGCTGTTTGGCTTTACTAAACGTCGCCACTGCCCACTGAACTAACATCATAATTAAATATAAATAAAATGCTATAAACGCTGAATGTGCTATATCGGTCATTGTTTAATCCTTTGTGTTGTTATTAGAGTAGTCGTTACAGCAACTATCAAGCCAAAGATAAGCCACTGATGTATATAGTAATTACTTTTTAGTAAAATAATTTTTTGTAATAGATTCATTCTTTATATAAAACTTACTCTATCACAGCGTCTTGGTATTTTTTTAGAGTCTGAGCGCAACTTAAAACCAGTACTAATTACATATTTTTATAATTTTTATTTTAGCATTTATTCTAAGTGTTGTTTTATGGTGTTACTGATAACGGAACGGTAAATGAATATGATGAATAAAATAACCAAATGCTTGGTAACCTTAGCGCTATTGAACTGTGTATCAGCGCCCGCTTTTTCAGCTCAATATGAAATCGAAAAAGGTGAAAACTTGGCTAAGTTGGCACAATACAAAGACGTAGCCACCATTAAACGCAATTTCGCAAAAAAATAGCGCTTAATTACAGTGTATTAAACGCTGATCTTATACAAACGCTAAGCCAATATAAACTGGTTTTGAATGCGGATCAGCTACCGTCTTTAGGCATGCACACACAACAAAATACTCGTTTAGCAAACAGCGCGTTACAACAACTGAAAGGTTTACCACTTAACCCAAGACTAAACTAAGTCAAACCCATTCGCTTAATAATTATTGCGGATGGTATCACTCCCCCATACTTCAATAGCCACCCATTAGCGCTTTAACGTTAACGGGTGGCTTTATCTTAAAGTGATTTTTTGAAAACACGCGTTATATTTTATTACCCTAACCTTGCGCCACTGATTTACGAAAGCGCATTAATGCAACAGTAAAAAACACACTGCCAATAACTGTTAATGCTAAAAAGTAAGGCCAAACTACATCCCACCCTGCTCCTCGGTATAAAATAGCTTGAGCAAATTTGACAAAATGCGTTGTTGGCGCCAATAACATTATATTTTGTACCACCTCAGGCATACTTTCTCGCGGCGTAACACCGCCAGAGAGCATTTGTAATGGTAATAAAATTAAAATCATCAGTAACCCGAGTTGCGGCATGGTGCGCGCCTGTGTGCCTAACAATATACCCAGCGATGTGGTCGCAAATAAATGAATAGCAACGCCAAATAAAAATAAGCCTGGCGAGCCATGAATAGGCACTTGTAACAAACCTTCGATCACAATAAATAATGAAAACGCAGTTAGTAATAAAATCACTACCCCATTGGCCCAAATTTTCGCCATCACTATTTCAAATGGGCTTAATGGCATCACTAATAAATGCTCTAATGTGCCGTGTTCGCGTTCACGGATCACCGCGGCGCCAGTTAAAATAATCGAAATCATTGTGATCACGTTCATTAATTCCATCACGCTACCAAACCATACACTTGTCATGTTTGGATTAAACATAATGTGCGCCGATTGCTTTATTGGCAGTGAATAAACGGTTCGATAACCTTGCACAAACTCATTTACTTCGCCGTTAATAATGGTTTGAATATAGTTATCACCAATAAATGCTTGCGACATGCGCGTAGCATCTATATTTACTTGAATTGTAGGTTGCTTAGCTGCAAGTACATCACGCTCAAAATAAGGCGGGATATTAAGCACAAAAGTATAGCGGCCATTATCCATAGCTGAGTCAACATCGCTTAATGAAATACTGTCTGGCGTTTTAAAGTAAGGCTCATAAAAGGCATTAATAATACGCTTAGATAATTGCGATTGGTCGTGATCAACAACTGCAATCGGCGCATTATTTAACTCTATCGACGTGGCTGAAGCCACCACATAAATCAACCCAGTAAAAGCAAAAAAAACAAATAGCAGTAAAACCTTATCACGCCATAAACTACGCAACTCTTTAATACCTAAATTAACAATATTTCCGTGACGTTGCATGGCTATTTGTCCTGCTTTGGAAGTAAAAATACACTGGCCAGAGTCAGCACAGGTATAAAAGCGAATAAAGGCAGTAGCTGGGCTGATAAATCAGAAAAATTAAGCGCTTTATTAAAGACCCCTCGACACGCCTCTAAAAAGTAGGTGGTCGGAAACAGTTTACCAATAATAGCGCCAAACCCTTCTAAGGAAGAAACAGGGTCAATTAGCCCACAAAAGTTAACGGCAATCATCAACACAACCACCGTAGTGGCTGCCAATGCTGAAATTTGTGTTTTTGTAAAAGCCGAAATTAACAGCCCGACTCCGGTAGTCGCTGTAACGTATAATAATGCAGCCAAACTAAGCGCCCAAAAGCTGCCTTTTAGCGCCACACCAAACACAGTAATAGCAAGTGCGACTAAGCCAAAAAAGCTGATCATACTCACTAAAATGTAAGGCAGCTGTTTGCCAATAATAAATTCCAGCCGGTTAACCGGTGTTACATATAAGTTTATGATTGAACCCAACTCTTTTTCCCGGACTACGCCAAGCGCCATCAATATCGCAGGAATAAATACCAATAGTAGTGGAATAACCGCCGGCACCATGGCCTCAATGCTTTTAAAATCTTGGTTATAACGATAGCGAGATTCAATATTAGCTGGCACTAAGTTTGGTACTTGTGCATAAGTGCGCAAAGATAAGTTGGTTAAATAGCTGTAATACAAGCCGCTCATATAACCATTAATCGTTTCTGCCCTAAACGGCATAGAACCATCAATCCACACTACAATTTCAGGTTTACGGCCGCGTTTAAATTGCTGAGCAAAGTTAGGTGGAATTTCAACGGCCACGCTTAACTCACCACTTCGCATTCGTTTATCAAGTTCTTGCGGGCTTTTAATATCTGCTCTTTGGATAAAGTAACGTGAACCTGCCATATTTTGAATGTAGTTGCGGCTCTCGGGCGATTGGTCTTGATCTAGTACCGCAAAGCTTAAATCTTCAACATCAAATGTAATGCCGTAACCTAAAATAAACAGTAAAATTATCGAGCCCAGCAAAGCAAACGTTAGGCGAATAGGATCGCGCCATAACTCTAGCGTTTCGCGATGCGCATAACCAAATAACCGCAACAAACTAAATGCGGGGTTAATGTTATTTTTACAAGTAGCGGGCGCTGAATCCAATGCTTTGGTTTTATCCGTTATCGATGCTTGTATCGCCGAGCTTGCTCCGGCTGCATTTACCGCCTCTTCTAAATATTCAATAAAGGCAGCTTCTAGTGTGTCGGTATTACGCGCTTGGCACAGTGCAGCTGGCGTATCGCTGGCAAGTATTTTACCTGCATGCATTAACGAAATTCTATCGCAACGTGCCGCCTCATCCATAAAGTGAGTCGAAATAAAAATAGTCACGCCTTGTTCGCGCGAAAGCTCAATGAGTAGCTGCCAAAAGTCATCCCTCGCAACGGGGTCTACCCCCGATGTGGGCTCATCAAGTATGAGCATTTCAGGGCTATGTACTACCGCAACAGCAAGCGATAAACGCTGGCGAATACCTAAGGGCAAATCGGTAGGAAAATCGTCACTGTATTTTTTAAGGTTAAACCGAGTAATTAAATCTTTAACGCGCGGCTCTATTTTCTCTGCAGGTAAGTGAAATAAACGCGCATGCAATACCAAGTTTTGCTTTACTGTAAGCTCGTTATAAAGCGAAAACGCTTGTGACATAAAACCAACGCGTTTGCGGCTTTCGATGTTATTGGCATCGACCTTTTCACCAAACAATTTTGCTTCGCCACTAGTTGCCGGTTGTAACCCCGTAAGCATTTTCATTGTGGTGGTTTTTCCACAGCCATTTGAGCCTAAAAAGCCAAAAATTTCACCTTGTTCAATACTCAAGCTCACCTTGTTAACGGCGGTAAAATCACCAAATGTTTTACATAATCCATTTGCTTCTATAGCGAACTGAGTTGTGTTTATGTCTTGTTTACGAGGTGGCACAACTAACCGCTGATGATCATGGCGCTTTTCTTCAGGAAGTAATGCTATAAACGCCTCATCAAGCGATTCTTTATTCGTTTGCGTTTTTAGGTTTTGTGGGCTGCCCGTACCGATTACTTTTCCATCGTCCATAGCGACTAGCCAATCAAAATCATCGGCTTCTTCCATGTAGGCGGTCGCAACCAGTACGCTCATCTGTGTATTTTCAGCGCGAATACTGTTTATTAATTGCCAAAATTGACGACGTGATAACGGATCAACCCCGGTTGTTGGCTCATCTAAAATTAATAATTGAGGGTCATGGATCAGTGCGCAGCACAAACCAAGTTTTTGTTTCATCCCGCCAGAGAGCTTTTCTGCGGGGCGATCGGCAAATGCCTCTAAGCCTGTACTTTTTAAAAGGTTATTAATTCGTTGTTTTCGCTCGGCTTTATTTTGAGAAAATAGACGACCAAAAAAATCTATATTTTCAAACACAGAAAGTGTTGGATACACATTTTTGCCAAGTCCTTGAGGCATGTAAGCAATGCGTGGCGACACCGTATTACGAAAACCACTGCTGCGCATATTGCCGTTTAATACCTCAACCTCCCCCTCTTGAATCGCCCTTGCCCCAGCGATAAGTGCCAGCAAGCTTGATTTTCCTACGCCATCAGGGCCTATAAACCCGACCATTTTCCCGGCAGGTAATGAAATACTAATGTTGTCAAGCACGCGATTATTAGCATAGCGATGGCTCACCTTAGTAAGCCTAACCACACTTTCACTTGATGGCTGTTGAATGTTTTTATCGTCGTTATCCATTATTCAGGCACTCGTACCTGTAATGACGTAGGCCAATTTTTTTCAGGCGCTAACAACACATAAGCAAGCCCTGGCACCCCTGTTTTTACTTGTTTGATATGATCTTTTAATAACTGCGAGTCGAGCTTTACCTTAACTCTAAACATCAGTTTATCGCGCTCGTTTCGGGTTTCTACCGATTTAGGGGTAAATTGCGCCTGTGCAGATACAAACGTCACTTTAGCCGGTAATGTATACTCGGCAATAGCATCAATAACAATGCGCGCTTGTGAGCCTATTGTTACCTTGCCCGCTTGCGCTGTTGGTAAATATATACTCATATAAACATCGGTTAAATCCAATAACGATAAAACCTTACCACCACTGCCAAGCACTTCGCCAGGTTCAGCTAATCGATACAATATGCGTCCATTGATTGGTGCTGTGAGCGTGCTGTCGGCTATGTTGCTTTGTAATCGCTCAATACGTGCCTGCGCTGCTTCTATTTCAGCATCCGACTGCACAACTTTTACGTTTGCCGCGGTTAAAGCAGCTTGCGCAATAGCAGAGGTGGTTCGTTGTTGATCAACCACTTCTTTTGAAATATGGCCTTTTTCCAATAATTTTGCAGAGCGGCGCAATTCAGTTTGTGCAAAATTAAGCTCACTTTTATGCTGCTCTACAATCGCTAATGCGTATTTACGAGACTCATTAGCAACACGAAGCCCCGCCTGAGCTTCACGTAACTGTGCATTTAAATCATCAGTGTCAATAACCGCTAACGTTTGACCCGCTTTGACCATATCGCCTTCTTGCACCATAACGTCAACTAAGCGGCCCGGTAATTTTGTAACAATATCGTACTCAGTCGCTTCAATTCGCCCATTTCCATAGGCAACACTGTCAGGGAGTTGTTCAGCAAATGATGTAGGCTGCAAGGTTTGCCAAGCATACCAGCCAGCCCCCCCCACAATGACCAAAACAGCGAGCTTACTCAAAGATTTGAACGTTGATTTAATTGTCATGTGCTAAAACTCCATGTATGTATAAAGTAATGTAAGTGAGGGTAGTCAAGGTAAAAATTTTTATGATACAGCACGCTATTTGTTATATTAAAGCAACCCTGCCTTGAAAGTACAACATGGGTAGTTGTAATAAGCAATTTAAACGAACTTAAAAATCCAGCGTCACTAATCTACCATCCTCACCGCTAATAAAGATGATGTGGATCAATATAAATTAGAGTTAATGCACTATTTATTAGTGATTTTTTAAAACAGCAGGATAAAAGAAAGGGATAACATCAAGGCACCTACTGAGCGCCTTAATATTGATTATGTCAGCGGCAGATTAGCTTATAATTTTTAGTAACAAAATCCGTCACGACCTTAATGCTAAGCTAATCAATACCACGCCATGATCGGTGCTTAAATCATCACGCTCAAATTCAGGGTTAATTAAATGACGATCGTAAGTATGGTACTGCCTCACCTCAAAAAAGCTGTCGTCGTAACTTGAGTCAAACTCGCAAGATAGCAAAATGTAGTCAAGCACTGAGCTGCTCGCGCCAATATAATAGGTAGGCTTTCGCTTTAAATCTACTGTATTTTCATTATTTTGATTAGCCGAATTTAATTGCGACCTTGTAAATAACTGCCACGCGTCGTTAAGGCAATATTTTGCAAGGTAAGTTTTACTGTCAAACGTCGGGGCAAAACGCAGCGTATTAGTTAACAAATGGCTTAATACACCATCGGCTAAGTTGTTATTAAAATCGCCCATTAAAACTATTGGGTTTTGTGCAGATTCGCGGCGTGCAATGATGTCTATCATCAGCAATGTAGCCTCACTGCCGCGCTGAATTGTTGAGCCCCAACTCCCTGCTATATCGGCTTTTAATAGCTCGATAATGTTTTTTTCGGGTGTGAGGTCTTGGTTTTGCTCATCGAGCTCTATCATTGAGCGCTTAGGCTTAAAATGCACCACATAGCAATCGGTATTGCCGATATGCGGTAAGGTTATTGTAGCTCTAAGCACCTTTCGGCTAAATGTAAAATCCTCAGTTAAGCCAAGGGTTTTAGCAAGCTCATGGTCATGCTTAACACTCGCCACTTCAACGATGGGATATTTAGCAGCAAGCGCTACTACAGGGCGTTTGTAAATAAAGTCGTCGATTACCTGGGGCTCATCTACCACGGCAAAGTACGCATAACCTTGCTCTTTAACTAATTCTTTAAGCGACTTAATACTAAATACTTCTTGAAAGCCAATCACATCAGGCTGATGCTCGGTTAAGTAATTTACAAGCCAACGCTGCTTTTTAGCCCACTGCTCTGCGGTGTATATGCGTTCAAATTCATAATAGGCATTAGGCGGCTCGAGGTAATTAAACAAATTAAAAGTAGCAATTTTAAGGCTCGTATCAGTAATAACCGAATCGTCTGCTGTGGTGTTTAAAGGTGTTTTAGTGTGTGATTCAAGGTTGCTGATAAGGCTGCCCTACTTAAAATATTAAAAACGATCATAGCGGGTTATCACTATAGTAATCTAAGCGGTGAAAATTTTTCAATATCAAATTCATAGTGTTAATTTACACTAACTTATCATTTTTTAAGGCACACGGTCATTATGGATTACTCAAACTTCGGCACTAAATTTACTCAACCTAATGGTATTACTCAGTTAATTGAAGATTTAGGCGATGCTAAAAACAGTAACAATCCAAATATTGTTATGCTCGGTGGTGGTAATCCGGCCTTAGTGCCTGAGGTTAATAATTTTTTATCAATGAGTTACAAAGGTTTGTTGTGAATAATACACTTTCCAACGTATTCAGACTTTACGATGGCCCTGCGGGTAATGGCAGCCAAGCCAATTTTTTTTGTTATTCGATCTGTTAGCTGGCAGTATGCCTGATGGAAGCCATAAAAAGGTTTTATTTCCGCTGGCACCTGATATGTAGGCTATGCAGATCAAGCCTTAACAGACGATATGTTTGTAGCAACAAAGCCCGATATCGAAATTTTAAATACTGAAAGTGGCTCAAACCAATTTAAATATATCATTAAATTAAAGCTGTTGAGCAAGTATTAGCAAGCGACAGCAGCATTAGCGTACTGTGTGTCTTGCCCTACTAACCCTATAGGTTATGTCATCACTGATGAAGAAGTACAGCATCTCGATTTATTAGCTAACCTGAGCTGCACATACGAAATGGAACTAAATGCCCTTGCGGTGATCAGATCTTTCGACCAAGAAACATAAGATTACCGAGGCAAGGGCATGAATAATTTAGATGCAATTTACCTAGATGTCGATGATTTTTGTTTATTGTTTGAACCTCAATGGCTTAAACACCTAATAGAATCAGGTGAAAAGCAACGAAAAGCCATCTCGACTATCCTCTAGCGAAGTGATGACTATATTAATTGCTTTTCATCAATCAGGTGTGTGTCACAACATGCGTACTCCTCGCAACCACGTTTTCGCGGGAGAAGCCAAACGAGACAAAGGATCAATGGGCTGGTTTTATGGCTTTAAACTTCACCTCATCATAATGATGAAGGGGGTTTATTAGCTGTAAAAGTGACAGCTGGGAATGTTGATGATAGACAGCCGGTATTACTGTTATTTATTGATTGTATTAATTTTGTGCAAACGCGCCACCCCCCCTTTAAATTTATATATAAGTTGGTATCCTACGCGACCTTTTTTAACATATGATTATCATCAAAAGGGTTTGCCAAGGGGCGGCTATCGCTGCAAGGCACTTTATATAAGTGGCAGCAATAATACAGGCATCGCGTTAAAAACGTTAGATGTAACTTTAAATAGCAATATACAAAAGCACTATTAAGGTCAATTATGCGATTAGGACCAGGATTACTCGTCACCGCTGCCTTCATTGGACCAGGGACTATTACGACTGCCAGCGTGGCAGGTGCAAACTTTGGTTTTGCACTAATATGGACATTACTGTTTTCAGTTATTGCCACCATATTATTACAATCTATGGCGGCGCGCCTTGGCGTAGCCACCGGGCAAGATTTAGCGCAAGCGCTAAGAGCTCACATTGAAACGCCCCTATGTAAATCTCTCGCTATATTTTTAGTGATCAGCGCCATTGGAGTAGGTAGTGCCGCCTACGAGGCTGGCAACCTTAGCGGTGCCAGCATGGGATTAATTGAAATATTTCCTCATGTTAATGCCCAGCTTTGGACGCCACTCATTGCATTTTTAAGTGCGGTGTTACTTTACAGCGGTAAACACAAAGTTGTTGAAAACGCGCTTATTTTATTAGTGATTTTAATGAGCCTAGTGTTTATCTCTACGTTAGTTATGGCTGCTCCCTCGCTGAATGATGTGTTAGCAGGCTTTATTCCTAGTATGCCTGAGGGTTCAATTACCACGGTATTGGCATTAGTGGGCACCACCATTGTGCCGTATAACTTATTTTTGCACTCCGGCGTACTCGCTGCTAGACACGACAGTAAAAGTGATAAGCAAAAAGTTATTAAGAAAACTAATGTAGATACGGGTGTGTCTATCACCTTAGGTGGCGTGATCACGCTGGCAATTTTATCAACCGCGTCAGTGGCATTTTATGGCACAGATGCAGGGCAAATTAGCGCTGCCAACATGGCGGTACAACTTGAGCCATTACTTGGCGATGCTGCCCATTACTTTTTTGCTACTGGCTTATTTGCAGCAGGTTTAACCAGCGCAATTACAGCCCCCCTTGCCGGTGCGTATGCAGTATGTGGCATGTTAGGTTGGTCAAATAAAATGGATAACATCCGATTTAAAAGTGTCGCCATTGTTATTTTATTATTTGGTGCAGCCGTGGCGTCTCTGGGTTTAGACCCTGTTGCCGTGATAATTTTTGCCCAAGCAGCTAATGGCCTATTACTGCCTATTGTCACCACTTACCTTGTGTGGCTGGTTAACCAAAAATCAGTAATGGGCAAATACACCAACTCAATGTTGGTAAACTTGCTTACTTTACCGGTGTTAGTGCTTATTTTTGGCTTAAGTGGTTACAAGCTGTTTAGTTTGATTTTTTGATATCAAGACGCAATTTATACACACAAAAGCCGCTATATTAATAGCGGCTTTTTACATTGCAGACCAATACTGACTTAAAAGCCGCGATGCGCTGCCTTGTGCTTATTTTCCTTAATGAATTTTGCAAATACATAACCCCCTACTGCACCTGCACATAATTGCGCATAAAAACCCCAACCTCTTGCGCCTGCAATAATAGTAATATTCATAATAGATTCAATCGCAATTAACGCCGTTGCAAACGCCACCACACCAGCAATAACAAATAGTTGTGTACCTTGCTTGTTCATTTTTTTAGCAATAAACCAAGTAACCAAAAACGCGATAGCAAGTGCAACCGCAATAATAGCGCCATAGGTCGGTAGCAAGCCGAGCCAATCTTCAAGGGTTAAGTTAACACGATCATTAAAGCCCACTACAACACCTACATTAACTAATTGATTGACAACGTATTGACTATGAAACAAGCTAGCAAGAGTGAATGTTAGTAACCAAGAAACTAAAAATGACGGGAGTATACGTGTTAAAAACTGCATGGTTATCTCAACTTAAAATAAAACTTTTTCCTTACACTAGCAAAGGCTTGCAGGGTAAACAATCTCTATATTGTATTACGCTACTGTCACTTTTAGCGTTTTCTTGTCACGCCAGTGCCGAGTTACCAACACAGCAATATACTGCTAGTACTTTAGCAACAGGGCTCAATTCACCGTGGAGCATGGTTAAACTCCCAAACAATACCTGGTTAATCACCGAGCGTGATGGCCATGTTGTTATCATTAAAAACAACCAACAAACCCGAGTTAAAATAAACTTCGAGGGCTTATACGTTGCAGGGCAAGGTGGTTTACTTGATGTAGTGCTTTCGCCAAATTACAGTGAATCACAAGAAATTATATTCACTTACGCCCAAGGTGAGCTTGATGCAAACAGGCTAGTAATAGCCAAAGCCACGTTTGATGGTGCGCAATTTTCAACGCCAAAAATTATTTATAAAGTAGTCACCGATAAAGGCACACCGCAGCATTATTCTGGCCGCGCGCTTGTGCTGCCTGATAACACCTTATTATTTTCAAGTGGCGATGGCTTTGACTACCGTGAGCAAGCACAGGTTATTACCAGTCAACTTGGCAAAACATTACGCATAAACTTAAACGGCACAATACCAAGCGATAACCCGTTTATTAGCCACAAAAACGCTAACGCGCATGCCATTTATTCACTCGGGCACCGTAACTTGCAAGGCTTGGTTTATGATTACGATACCAAGCAAATTATTAGTCACGAACACGGCCCCGCAGGCGGTGACGAGCTTAACTATTTAACGGCTGGCACCAATTACGGCTGGCCAGTAATCACCAACGGTGACGATTATTCACAAGCACGTATTTCCCCCTTTAGAGACTACCCCGGAATGGCTCAACCAACCGTAGATTGGACGCCCTCAATCGCCCCATCAGGCATGGCATATTATGGCGCTAACCATGCAGCCTTCCCTTCACTGCAACGTCACGTGCTTATTACTACATTGGTCGATAAAAAGCTCTACAGTGTAAATTTAGCGAATAGTGAATACACCCAGACTCATATTTACCCAGAAGCCACAGGCAGGCTCAGAGATGTGTTTGTCACTGCTGAAGGTAATGTGGCGATATTAACGGATGGAAAAGAGGCAAAGCTGATGTTGTTTAAAGCAAATTAATTTACAAAGAGGATAAGAGACGCTGCGCTTTTAGAGGTAAGTAGCGGCTTGAATTAAGCCGCTTTAATAGCTTTAAGAACTCTGTTGGGTGGCGCCTTTGGCTTAACCAACCTACCTTTTAACGTAGGTCGGATAAGTGGCAAAGCCACGCCATCCGACAAAAAGATGAAGATATGTACATCATGAGCTATATATTTTATACCAACAAGAACAACTAAGCTTGGGGTAGCAATAATTTCAGAATATCTTTTTTGTGTATTCTTAATCAGCTCACTATTTACAACGACACGATTTCCCTCTGCATACACAGCTAAAACGGGGCTCAAGTCAGGGTTTTTTGGTCATTACACCATTTTTCTACGTCATGAGCTGTCGACACAGCTTTAGTTTCTAAACCTTCCACATACGTTCTACAACCTATCATTGTATTGCCTGACATAACAATGCCATTAGGATGTTGTGGTAGAAAATTAGATGAACCAGGTGGCTTCAATAAGTTAACACCATTATCATCAGCATTATAATTCAAGTTAAAGCCATTCCTAGTTAGGGATTGTTTTATCAATAAATCATAATTTAAAGTTGTTATATTTATCTATCCATACAGCTTCGTAGTTTATTAAATAAACGTACATAAGCATTGTCTGGTCTAGTAAAAAATTTTGATAAGTAACAAGCTAACTCCTTTTGAAGTGGGTTAATGATTCGGCTGTCATCAGCAACTGTAGCCATACCTGCTTCAAATCCACAGGTTCTAAATACAGCTTTTGATTCAGAGCTAAGTCTATAAAATGCACCATTCAAGTTTTCAAGATCATTGAATAAGTCATTTCCCAATGGAGGATTTTTTGGCGAGCACCCACCTGAACCAAAACTTGCTCCCGCACCAAAAGCTATACTAATCAGAATATTTCTCCTTGCCAGAAAGGCACTTAACAACTCTGTATCCGACATTTACCGTTTTATAAACCGACAAATGTCTAAATATTATAATTAATTTAATGTAACCAGCGAATAAGCACATGTAAACAATTAGTTACCTCTCATCTAAATTTACTGGATGCAGAAAAACACCAAAATGGTGGAGATCAGTAATATTAGACAAAAGTGTTGTGCAAATAAACAATAGAGGCAGGTTTATTATTTTTACTGACAAATAGCGTAATTTAGACTTTTACTTTCGCCTTGAACCTTTTCCCTTTCACCTTTTTCCTGAACCCACAAAAAAGCCGCTGTTCGTTAAAACAGCGGCTTTCTAAAGCTTATAGCTAAAAACTGACAGCTTACAGCTTACAGCTAGTACTTTAAGCTTTACCAATCACTTCAAGTCCACCCATGTATGGGCGTAATACTTCTGGCACGACTACTGAACCGTCGGCTTGTTGGTAGTTTTCTAGTATTGCTACAAGTGTACGGCCAACCGCTAAACCTGAGCCGTTTAGTGTGTGTAAAAGCTCTGGTTTTTTAGCGCCTTCACGACGAAAACGTGCTTGCATACGACGTGCTTGGAAATCAACCATGTTTGAACATGATGAAATTTCGCGATAGGTGTCTTGTGCTGGTAACCATACTTCTAAATCGTATGTTTTTGCTGCGCCAAAGCCCATGTCGCCCATACATAAAATTACTTTGCGGTATGGCAATTCAAGCGCTTGTAAAATTTGCTCTGCGTGACCTGTTAGCTCTTCGAGTGCTTGCATTGAATCTTCTGGTTTTACAAGTTGTACTAGCTCTACTTTATCAAACTGGTGCTGACGGATTAAACCGCGTGTATCGCGACCGTAGCTGCCTGCTTCACTTCTAAAACACGGCGTGTGCGCTGTTAGGCGAATAGGTAAATCGCTCTCTTCGTAAATTTCATCACGTGCGCTGTTTGTAAGCGGTACTTCTGCCGTAGGAATAAGGCTAAAACCAGCTTGCTGCTCGCCATCATCGTTCACTAGGCCTAACGTGTGGAATAAATCGCCCGCAAACTTAGGTAATTGGCTCGTACCGTATAGGCTTGCGCTATTAACTAAGTACGGTACATACATTTCTGTGTAGCCGTTTTTATCTATGTGGGTGTCTAGCATGTATTGGGTAAGTGCACGGTGCATACGTGCTACTTGGCCGCGCATTACGGTAAAACGTGCGCCACTAATTTTAACGCCCATTTCAAAGTCTAGGCCATTTAGGTCTTGCCCTACGTCAACGTGGTCTTTAACTTCAAAATCGTACTTTTTAGGGGTGCCCCAAGTTAAAATTTCTACGTTGTCGTCTTCGTCAGCGCCTTCTGGTACCGACTCGTCCGGTAAGTTTGGAATTGCTAAGGCAATTTGTTTAATTGCTTCTAACACTTCGTCTTGCTCAGCTTTAGCCGCGTCTAACTCGCTGCCTAAGTTAGCAACTGCGTCTAGCAATGGTTGTGCGTCTTCGCCTTTTGCTTTTGCCTGACCAATGGCTTTAGCACTGGCGTTACGTTGACTTTGAAGTTCTTGCGTTTTTACTTGTAATGTTTTGCGTTTTTCTTCAAGTTCAGTCACTACCGCTACATCTAGTTCATAACCACGTGCGGCTAAACGTGCTGCAGTTTGTTCGACATCTTGACGTAAATATTTAGAATCTAACATGTTAGTTTTTTAACCTTTTTGCATTACTAGCTGAAGGCCCAGCCAAGCCATAAAAATACACACCATCACGTTTAAGATGATATTGAGGGCCATTTTAATAAAGTGACCTTGTTGTAATAACAACAACGAATCCATTGAGAATGTTGAAAAGGTGGTTAACGCACCTAAAAAGCCAATTCCGATGAGGGTTTTAGCAGGACTGACGGCAATAACTTGTTTATCTATTAAACCGTATAAAATGCCCATCAACAATGAACCCAGAATATTAACCGTCAACGTGCCAAAAGGGAATCCCCTACCGAGGAGTTTTAGCATGGTTTCGCTAATAAAAAACCGTAAACAGGCTCCTGACGCTCCGCCAAGGGCTATCATCATGTAAAGTTTAATCATGCTCATAACGTTTTATTGGGCTTTGTGCGTCGCGCTCTTTTAAATAATCGAGCTTTTGTTTAATTTTTTGCTCAAGTCCACGATCACTTGGCTGGTAGTATTGTTTGCCATCCATTTCTGGCGGTAGGTATTTTTCACCAGCAGCAAATGCGCCTTCTTCGTTATGCGCATAACGATACTCTGCACCATAGCCTAAGTCTTTCATTAAGTTGGTGGGGGCGTTTCGTAAATGCTCTGGTACGGGGTAGCTTGGCTCGTTTTTAGCGTCTTGTTTAGCTTGATTAAACGCCATATAAACCGCATTACTTTTAGGTGCACTAGCCAAGTACAAAGTGGCCTGTGCAATAGCGCGCTCACCTTCGCTTGGGCCAACACGTTGGAATATATCCCATGCGTTTAAAGCCACTTCCATAGCGCGCGGATCGGCGTTGCCAATGTCTTCTGTAGCAATTGCTAATAAGCGCCTTGCAACATAAAGCGGGTCGCCGCCACCGGCTAAAATACGGCAGTACCAGTAAAGCGCACCATCTGGCGAACTGCCTCGCACTGATTTATGAAACGCCGAAATTAAATCGTAAAATTCATCGCCGCCTTTATCGTATTTAGCTAAATGCGTAGGCAGTACTTGGCTGAGTACCTGTTCGTCAACATGAAATTGGCCGTTTTGCTCAGTGGTTAAATCCACTGCTTGCTCGAGTAAATTAAGCACTTTACGAGCATCGCCACCGCTTGCTTGGCACAGCGCTTGTTTAGCGTTATCTGCAATCACGATTTGCTTTTGGCTAAGTTGTTCGTCTTGTTTGAGTGCGCGCTCTATTACTGTGTATAAATCGCTTTCCTGCAAGGATTTTAAAACATACACCCTTGCACGAGACAAAATCGCATTATTAAGCGCAAACGAGGGGTTTTCGGTGGTGGCGCCTACAAATATAAAAGTGCCATCTTCAATGTGGGGTAAAAACGCGTCTTGCTGAGATTTATTAAAGCGGTGTACCTCGTCAACAAACATCAAAGTGCGCTGACCACGGCTTTGTAAGTTATCGCGAGCTTGGGTTACGCTATCGCGAATATCTTTTACGCCAGCGGTTACTGCCGACATTTGAATTAGTTCAGCGTCTGCATGGTTGGCAATAATTTGCGCCAGCGTAGTTTTACCTACCCCCGGCGGCCCCCATAAAATTAAACTATGGCAGCGCCCTGCTACTATCGCTTGATGAAGGGGTTTATCAGCGCTGAGTAAATGTTGCTGCCCTATGTAATCGTTAAGCGATAAAGGACGCATACGCGCAGCGAGTGGGCGCACATCGGGCCCAAAGTTAAATCCTAAATTACTCACCGTTACTCTGATCGTCTATTTCTACACCCGCTGGCGGGGTAAATTCAAAAGTTGTTTTATCAAGCTCAGTATTAACCTGTGCATTGCTAAATGTAAACGCAGACAGCTGGCCTGAATTATCTTTAACTACCAGTTTTGCAAGCCCTTGCTCGTTATCAGCAAAAGTAATATCAAGCTGCTCTACTTGGCTTTCTACCCCTTTGTTTGGGGTAATGCTAAAGCCTAAATCGGTAGCGATCACGCTGTATTTTTCCCATTGCGCTGGGTCTTTAGAGGTGAGCAATATAAACGGCGTTGAGTCAATTAAACCGCTGGTTTTCATAATGGTTACTTGCTCAGCAAAGCTATCAAAGTAATAGGTTTTATCACCGTTTGATACAAATAAAGTGTCGTCTGGGTTAGTTTGCTGCCAGCGGATCATTAATGGCTGTTGCAACGCAATATTACCTTGGCCTTGCATTACCAGTTGGCCTTCACCGTCGGTTACGTTTTGTTTAAATTGTGCTTTAAAGCTTCTTAAAGTCGATAACTTATCTTGTAATGCTTGGCTGTCGTCAGCAAAGCTTGGCATCGCCACTAAACTACCAAGCACTAATAATAAACTACTTAATTTTTTCATTAATTTGCTCCATTAGGTACTAATACATCGCGCGCGCCGTTATGTCCTGGTGCACTCACGATACCTGATGTTTCCATTTGTTCTACTAATCGTGCAGCACGGTTATAGCCTACACGTAATTTACGTTGTACTGATGATACCGACACTTTACCGGTTTCTATTACAAAGGCGACCGCTTCGTCGTATAACGGATCTGACTCTTCATCGCCATTTTCGCTTGCTTCCCCTGGTAATAAAATATCTTCAGTGGCATCGCCATTTAAAATTTCATCTATGTAATTTGGTTTAGCACGAGCTTTCCAATCGTTTACCACGGCATGTACTTCATGGTCGTCTACAAACGCGCCATGCACACGCTCTGGCACACTGGTGCCTGGCGGTAAATAAAGCATGTCACCCATGCCTAATAAATTCTCTGCGCCTTGTTGATCCAGTATGGTGCGCGAGTCTATTTTACTTGATACCTGAAACGCCATACGTGTAGGTATATTCGCTTTAATTAAACCGGTTATTACATCAACCGACGGACGCTGCGTTGCCAATATTAAGTGAATACCCGCAGCACGCGCTTTTTGCGCAATACGAGCAATTAACTCTTCAACTTTTTTACCTACAATCATCATCATGTCGGCAAATTCGTCAATCACCACCACTATGCTAGGTAATTTATCTAGCTCATCTGGGCCGTCTTTCATGCCATCGGTATCTTTAAATAATGGATCCATAATTGGGTAGCCCGCTTCTTTGGCTTCCATTACTTTTTGATTGTAACCTTTTAAGTTACGTACCCCTAAAGCCGACATCAGCTTATAACGGCGTTCCATTTCACCTACACACCAACGCAGCGCATTAGCCGCTTCTTTCATGTCGGTCACAACTTCACATAACAAATGCGGAATGCCTTCGTAAACAGAAAGTTCAAGCATTTTCGGGTCAATCATGATCATGCGAACATCTTCAGGGCCCGATTTATACAGTAAGCTTAATATCATTACATTAACGCCCACTGACTTACCTGAACCGGTTGTACCGGCCACTAATAAATGTGGCATTTTACCTAAGTCGGCACACACAGGTTGCCCTGCAATATCTTTACCTAGCACCATGGTTAACGGCGATGGGTTTTGCTCAAACTTAGGCGCGTTTATAACTTCTGATAAACGTACAATTTCACGGTATTTATTAGGCAGCTCAATACCTATATAGGTTTTACCCGGAATAACTTCTACCACGCGCACACTAATTGCCGAAAGTGAGCGCGCTAAATCTTTTGACAGCCCAGTAATTTTAGACACCTTAATACCCGGTGCTAAATCAAGCTCAAAACGGGTAACAACAGGGCCTGGATATACTCCAACCACGGTTGCTTGTACGTTAAAATCAAGTAATTTTGTTTCTACAAGGCGTGATACGCTATCGAGCTCTTCTTGCGAAATGGGGTTTTTTGCTTTGTCGGGTCTGTCGAGTAAATCAAGTGATGGCAATGGCCCCGGAGGTGGCTCTTGCTCTAATAATTGCTCAAACTTTTCTTTTGCAGTTGGCGGCGGTTGAAACCCTGATTTTGGCTTGTTAATTGGCCTTGCTGGTGAAACCACGGTTGTTGCTGGTTTTTCAGGTTCAACCACAGGGCTTTGATCCAGCGCGTTAAGTGCTGCTTCTGTGTCCATCGGTTCATCGTCTATGGCGCTAAAGCTAATTTCTTGATCGAGTATTTGGTCAAGTTCGTCAAACGGCATAAATTCGTCGTCTTGAGGGGCATTAACCTTAGTTGCTGGTTTATCAATTGCTTTTGGTTTGTCTGCTACTTTATTAGCAAGCTCAGGTTCTTGTTGGCGTGTATCGTTTTCAAAATAGGCATCAGGTTGCTCGTCTTGTACTTTACCTGCAGTGCGTTCGCGTTGCATCCAACCACGGGCATAGGTCACCAAAAAGCGGTATAATCGAACAATTAAATCACCCAAGTAATCAACAAATTGTACCCACGACACACCCGTTAATAGCGTTAGCCCTGCAAAAAAGAAACACAGTAGTAAAATAGAGGTACCGGTAAAATTAAACGCTGGCATCATGGCTGATGCAATCACATCGCCCACTACCCCACCGGATGAAAAATTATAAATATCATCAAAATTAATACTGCTAATAGCAGTTGCTGAGGTAATAAACAGCGCAAAACCAATAATGCGTAATCCAAGTGTGGTGTAATCGAGTTGTAAAATACGGTGTGGCTGCTTAAACACCAAGTAACCTAGCAGCTGAATAGCCGCTGGCACAAAATAGGCAAGCCAGCCAAAGGTAAGTAATAGTATGTCGGCCACCCACGCGCCCGCTGTACCCGTTATATTTTGTACGTTGGTAAATTCACCCGTTTGCGACCAAGCAGGATCGGCAGGATGAAAACTAATTAAAGCACATAAAATAAATACCGCTGCAAAGGTGCTGACGATCAGCCCCGCTTCTAATAGTCTTTGCACACCGTTTAGGCGCATAATTACCTATCCCTCATTATTATTTTTTACACTCACTTGGCAATAGAATACCTTAGCAGGAAATGTATTTTGATGCACTCTATCTTAACCATGATGGCCTGATTATGAACAAGTTTTTATTATTTAATCGGCTTTTTCCAAGCCAAGCAAAATTGACTGCAACAATAAAAGTATTTTAAAGGCTGTTACTCTATCATTAAGCAACAAAAGGACGGATCACCACGCCCTCTTCACCCTTTACTTCTTCCATGACTACATAGGTGCGGCTTTCACTCACATTGGGCAGCTTTAATAGTATATCACCGAGCACGCCGCGATATTCTGACATATCGTTAACTCGGGTTTTTAATAAAAAGTCGAAATTACCCGAAACCAAATGACATTCTATAATTTCTTTGTGCTTTCTAACAGCAGCACTAAACTCTTCAAATACGTCGGGCGATGTTTTGGTAATGGTTACTTCTACATACACAGAAAGCCCTTGACCAAGCTTGGCGGGATCAACCACTGCTTTGTAGCCTAAAATATACCCTTCTCGTTCGAGCTTTTTCACTCGCTCTAAACAGGGCGTGGCGCTTAGGCCAACTCGTCGGGCCAGTTCAACATTTGACAGGCGGCCATCAAGTTGTAATTCGACTAAAATTTTGCGATCAATACGGTCTAATAAGTTATGCATGGCTTTTTAGTTTTTTATTCTAATAAAATTAATTTTACAGATACTAACACTGCAAAGAGCTTAAAAAAAGGTGAGACACACTACCCTAGCATGAATATAATAGTGAAAAATTTTTATCCCGTTCTAACAAGGCAAAATTATGATTATTGGTGTACCTAAAGAAATTAAAAACCATGAGTACCGTGTAGGTATGGTTCCTGCGAGTGTTCGCGAACTTGTAAATCACGGCCACCAAGTGATTGTTGAAACTAACGCTGGTATGGGCATTGGTTTTACAAATGATGATTATGTTCAAGCAGGCGCTGAAATTTTAGAAACAGCTGCTGATGTTTTTGCAAAAGCAGAAATGATCATCAAGGTAAAAGAGCCACAAGCTGTTGAGCGTGCAATGTTACGTGAAGACCAAATTCTTTTCACTTACCTTCATCTTGCACCTGATCTTCCACAAACTGAAGACCTTGTTAAAAGTAAAGCAATCTGTATTGCTTATGAAACTGTGACTGATTCACGCGGTGGTTTACCACTTCTAGCGCCAATGAGTGAAGTTGCTGGCCGTATGTCTATTCAAGCAGGTGCACAAGCGCTAGAAAAAGCAAACCACGGTCGTGGTATGTTGCTAGGTGGTGTACCAGGTGTTGAGCCAGCTAAAGTAGTTGTTATTGGCGGCGGCATGGTTGGTCGAAGCGCTGCACAAATGGCCGTTGGCCTAGGTGCTGAGGTTGTTGTACTTGACCGTAACATCGACGTATTACGTGCACTAGACGCACAGTTTGGTAATAAAGTTAAAGCTATTTATTCAACAGCTGACGCGCTTGAAAAGCACGTACTTGAAGCTGATTTAGTAATTGGTGGCGTACTTATCCCGGGTGCTGCTGCACCTAAGCTAGTGACTGCTGAACACATTAAAGCAATGAAGCCAGGTGCTGCAATTGTTGATGTTGCCATTGACCAAGGTGGTTGTATTGCTACGTCTAAAGCAACTACGCACGCTGATCCTACTTTCATCGTTGATGAAGTTGTTCACTACTGTGTTGCTAACATGCCAGGTGCTGTTCCACGTACATCTACGTTTGCACTTAACAATGCAACATTGCCGTTCATTATTAACCTTGCAAACAAAGGTTACAAAAAGGCACTACTAGATGACGCTCACTTCTTAAAAGGCTTAAACGTAATTAAAGGCCAAGTAACTTACAAAGAAGTAGCTGAAGCGTTCAATATGGAATATGTTGACCCACGCACTGCAGTAGAAAACGCGTAACTATTATTGTTACCGCTTATACCTAAGCCATAATTTAGGTATAAGCATTAAAAAAGCAGCTAATTAGCTGCTTTTTTTGTATCTAAATTTTAGGGTCTATGGTTAACAGACCCTAATGTTATATAAATCGTTTAATAATAAAGTCGACTTTTACGCGCTTAGCTTGACCAAGCAGTTTTTTCACTGGCTGTGGGTAATCGTCCATGGTTTCTAGATCATCTGGGCCGGTTAAACGACGACAATGCTTTAAAATTTCTTGGCGTTCATTATCAATATCGCGCATGATAGATTGTTCAGGATCTTCTATCAGAATGCCATTTTCGATATCCAGCCCCCACGCGCGCGGATTTAGGTTATGCCCGCTAAGTAAATGCACTTTACGGTCGCAGCAAATCCCTTTTAGATGGAACGAGTTACTCTCGTGTTTCCAAAGGTATACGTTTAGGTTGCCATTATCTATGTGGCGTTTTTGCGATTTTACAAACTTGTGCAAAATAGTTTCGTATAAATACGGCAGTGCACCAATTTTACTAAATGGCTCGCTAGGTGGCAGATAAAAATCGTTTGCGGTTTTATCACCCACCACAATAGTAACTTGTTTACCTTGCTTTAATAACCTGCGTAAAGAGCGCATTAATGGCGCCGGAAAATTAAAATACGGCGTGTATAACACCAGCTCTTGCTCGGTGGTATCAAATAACGCTTTAATTAAGCGATTAAGCTCATTATTACGACGGCCTAATCCTAAAAATAAACGAATACCCATTGCATGAGTATTCAAGTGCTGCGCACTTTTATAGCTTGCCGATTTAAGCTCACGCATAAGTTGCTTTTGTTCAAGTTTAAAGTCAGCCATGCATTTAAGCGGTCGTTGATCTATTCTTGGTACCGCTTCAGAGCTTAATAAAGTTGATTCAATAAAATCGACTACTGAGTCACATAATTCGCTTTGCAAGATTAAAAAGTAGCGATCGAGTCGGTATCGGTCGCTATATTGCAAATACACATTATTTAAACTGGCACCGCTGTAGAGCAATGTATCGTCTATAACAAAGCCTTTTAAATGCAATACCCCAAACAGTTCTTTTGCCTTTACGGGAACACCATACACTTGAACGTTTGAATTAAACTTCTCTAAGCTGTCGCAATATAAGCTTGCATTGCCCTCAGACTTTTCTGCACCAATTAAACCGCGCTGTGCGCGATGAAAATCAACCAGTACTTTAATTTCAAGCGAAGGGTTAGCTAACGATGCACTGTGTAGTGCGGCTAATATTTCACGACCCGCTTCATCATCTTGTAAGTAAAGTGTGGTGATATAAATTCGTTTTTTTGCGTTGGCAATTAAATCTAACAATTGCGTACGGTATTCTTGCGCATTGGTTAAGACGTTAACGTCTTTTGAAGTCAACCCAAATGCGGGTTTCTCTTGCCAAAATAACATAGTTGCCTATTCACTTAGGTCACATAATTAAGCAGTGACAAATCAAAATTAGTTAAAAGATAACAAAAAAAATCAGGCTGGTCATGAATTAACGTCGTTTTATTGGCTAACAGTCTATTTATTAGGCGGGCGCTGGCTTTAATGCATTTACTAGTACACATTAATGAACAGCTTTGTAATTTGCGAAAAAAAATAATCTCATCTTTTATTTACTTCCTGCTTGTTTTTCTTAGAATCGGGCGCATTAAAACCGTATTAAACGTTTAGGAAAAGATCATGACTGAAGCAAAACATTGTAAGTTACTTATTTTAGGTTCGGGCCCTGCTGGCTACACAGCCGCAGTTTACGCTGCACGTGCTAATTTAAACCCTGTTTTAATTACAGGTATTCAACAAGGTGGCCAGCTAACGACCACCACTGAAGTTGAAAACTGGCCTGGTGATGCACACGGTTTAACCGGCCCTGCATTAATGGATCGTATGAAAGAGCATGCAGAACGCTTTGAAACTGAAATTGTGTTCGACCACATCAACAAAGTTGACGTATCTAAGCGCCCTTTCACACTAACCGGTGACCAAGGTACTTACACATGTGATGCTTTAATTATTGCAACCGGTGCCTCTGCGAAATATTTAGGCTTAGAGTCTGAGACTAATTTCCAAGGCCGCGGTGTTTCTGCTTGTGCAACCTGTGACGGCTTTTTCTATAAAGGTCAAAAAGTAGCGGTTGTTGGTGGTGGTAACACAGCCGTTGAAGAAGCGTTATACCTGTCTAACATTGCTGATGAAGTTCATGTTATTCACCGTCGTGACAGTTTCCGTAGTGAAAAAATTCTTGCTGACCGCCTTGCTGAAAAAGCTGCGAACGGTAATGTTGTAATGCACTACAACCGTACACTTGATGAAGTACTTGGTGACCAAATGGGTGTGACCGGCGTTCGCATTAAAGATGTGGCGTCAGATGCTACTGAAGAATTTGATTTAGCGGGTGTGTTTATTGCCATTGGCCATAAGCCAAACACCGATATGTTTGAAGGTCAGCTAGAAATGAAAGACGGCTACCTAGTGGTTGAATCTGGTCTTAACGGTAATGCAACCCAAACCAGTGTGCCAGGTGTATTTGCTGCTGGTGATGTGTCTGATCATATTTACCGTCAGGCGATTACCTCTGCCGGTACTGGCTGTATGGCTGCACTTGATGCAGAACGCTTTTTAGATAACCTATAAGCATACATAGCATACTTTTGGGGCTGAATTTTCAGCCCTTTTTTGTGCCCAAACATAACTGTACACACACCAAAATTCATTGTATTTATAATTGAAATTAGTTTTATTTATACAATTAATGGCTTAGGTGCGATAGGATCTAAGGGTGAGCAACGAATACCGTCAAATTATAAAAGTAAAACTAGCTATAATTATCGTCAGGAATAAAAGCTTTATTCATTTAGGCATTACTAGAGACTGTAAAATCAGTTAAAATGCTTAACTTCATATCAAGTAAATTACCGAGAGTTTTCTATGAGTTTGTATACAAAATATATGGAAGAAATCCAAACCCGTAAAACGGAGCTTGGATTAAGCCCACAACCAATCGATAGCGCTGAACTAGTATCAGAAATAATTAATCAAATTAAAGATACTAATAACGAGCACCGTAAAGATTCACTGCATTTCTTTATTTATAATACTTTACCTGGAACAACCAGTGCTGCGAGCGTTAAAGCACAGTTTCTAAAAGAAATCATTTTAGGTGAAGAGCACGTTGCAGAAATCACTCCAGAATTTGCATTTGAACTGCTTTCACACATGAAAGGCGGCCCGTCAATTGAAATGCTAATTGATTTAGCATTTGGTGATGACGCAGCAATCGCAGCACAAGCGGCTGAAGTACTTAAAACTCAGGTATTCTTATACGATGCTGATATGGAGCGTATTAAAGCGGCCTACGAAGCAGGCAATGCAATTGCTAAAGAATTACTAGAGAGTTTCTCAAAAGCTGAATTCTTTACAAAACTACCTGACATCGAAGAAAAAATCGAAGTTGTAACTTACATTGCTGGTGAAGGCGACATCTCAACTGATTTACTGTCTCCAGGTAACCAAGCACACTCACGTGCTGACCGTGAATTACACGGTAAGTGTATGATCACTGAAGAAGCACAACAAGAAATCGTTGAACTTCAAAAGAAACACCCTAATGCTAAAGTAATGCTTATTGCTGAAAAAGGCACAATGGGCGTTGGTTCATCTCGTATGTCTGGTGTAAATAACGTTGCACTTTGGGCGGGTAAACAAGCAAGCCCATACGTTCCTTTCATCAACATTGCACCTGTTGTTGCAGGTACTAATGGTATCGCTCCAATCTTCTTAACGACGGTTGATGTAACCGGCGGTATTGGTCTTGACCTTAAAAACTGGGTTAAGAAAGTAGATGCAGAAGGCAATACTGTAACTGATGAAAATGGCGATGCAGTGCTTGAAGAAGCTTATTCAGTTGCCACAGGTACTGTATTAACAATCAATACAAAAGAGAAAAAGCTTTATAACGGCGATAAAGAACTGGTTGATGTATCATCAGCGTTCACACCGCAAAAAGTTGAATTCATGAAAGCTGGTGGTTCTTACGCTGTTGTATTTGGTAAAAAACTACAAACGTTTGCTGCTGAAACGCTGGGTATTGAAACTCCTCTTGTGTATGCACCTTCAAAAGAAATTTCACATGAAGGCCAAGGCTTAACAGCGGTTGAAAAAATCTTTAACCGTAATGCGGTAGGTGTTCTATCAGATACGCCACTTCACGCAGGCTCAAATGTTCGTGTTAAAGTGAACATCGTTGGTTCGCAAGATACAACCGGTCCAATGACAGCACAAGAATTAGAAGCGATGGCTGCTTCAACGATTTCACCACTTGTTGATGGTGCTTATCAGTCTGGTTGTCATACAGCATCAGTATGGGATAGCAAAGCACAAGCTAACATTCCTAAACTAATGGCGTTTATGAATAAGTTTGGTTTGATCACTGCACGTGACCCGAAAGGCGTTTACCATGCAATGACTGACGTTATTCACAAAGTATTGAACGACATTACCATTGATGATCGCGCTATCATCATCGGTGGTGACTCGCATACACGTATGTCTAAAGGCGTTGCCTTTGGTGCCGATTCAGGCACCGTTGCTGTTGCACTTGCAACCGGTGAATCAGCGATGCCGATTCCTGATTCAGTTAAAGTGACGTTTAAAGGCAAAATGGCTAAGCACATGGATTTCCGCGATGTTGTTCATGCAACGCAAGCGCAAATGCTTAAGCAATTTGGCGGCGAAAACGTGTTCCAAGGTCGTATCATTGAAGTTCATATTGGTACCCTAATGGCTGACCAAGCGTTTACTTTCACTGACTGGACTGCAGAAATGAAAGCAAAAGCGTCAATCTGTATTTCAAATGATGAAACGCTAATTAAGTCAATTGAACTTGCTAAATCACGTATCCAAATCATGATCAACAAAGGTATGGATAACGAAGCGCAAACGCTACAAGGTCTAATCGACTTAGCTGACAAGCGTATTGCAGGTATTCAATCTGGTGAAGAGCCAGCACTTTCTCCAGACGACAACGCTAAATACCACGCAGAAGTTGTGGTTGATTTGGACCAAATCGTTGAGCCAATGATTGCCGATCCAGACGTGAACAACGATGATGTTTCTAAACGTTATACTCACGATGTGATCCGCCCTGTTTCTTTTTACAACGACAAACCTGTTGATTTAGGTTTCGTTGGTTCGTGTATGGTTCACAAAGGCGATATGAAAATTATTGCTCACATGCTACGTAACCTTGAAAAGAAAAACGGTTCTATCACATTCAAAGCACCATTAGTTGTTGCGCCACCAACATACAACATTGTTGATGAGCTTAAAGCGGAAGGCGACTGGGATATTCTTGCTAAATACGCTGGTTTTGAATTTGACGATGAAAAACCAAAAACAGCGGCACGTACTAAGTATGAAAATATCCTATACCTAGAACGCCCTGGTTGTAACTTATGTATGGGTAACCAAGAAAAAGCAGAACCTGGTGACACTGTTATCGCAACATCAACTCGTCTGTTCCAAGGCCGTGTAGTAGCCGATACATCTGAGAAAAAAGGTGAGTCACTACTAGGTTCTACGCCGGTTGTAGTACTTTCTACTGTACTTGGTCGTTTCCCGACTATCGAAGAGTATAAGTCTGCGGTTGAAGGCATTGACCTTACCTCGTTTACACCTGTTGAAGAAGCAATGACAACTAAGTTCAACGCTGGACAAGCAGTACCAGTAAAGGTGGTTAGCTAATTCGATTAGTTAGCACTTTTTAAGCTAATAATTAAAAGCGCGTTTTAAACGCGCTTTTTTTTGCCTAACAAAAATAGCGCTTAGAAAGTAAATCCTATGTAGTGACACAATAATTTGTAGTTTGTGATTTTAAAGCAACAGGTTACACTTTATCTTGACCATGCAGTTATTCAATCGGTGTTATGACTAAACAACTCTATCAACTCGCTCAAAGCCACTTTGCTTTTCCTGATCCCAACCATGCATTAGATGATCCCGATGGTTTACTTGCCATTGGTGGATGCTTATCAGTATCGCGATTAAAAAATGCCTACAGCCAAGGTATTTTTCCGTGGTTTAGTGAACACGAGCCAATTATGTGGTGGTCGCCTAGTGAACGCGGTATTGTTGAGCTCAATGACTTTCATGTTAGTAAAAGTCTACGTAAGCATTTAAAAAAACACCCGGTCACCGTAACCATAAACCATGCCTTTGAAGAAGTGATAGAAGCATGTCGCGATCAACGCATTGATACCGATGGCACCTGGATCACTTTGCAAATGCAACAGGCGTACATTAATGCCCATCACAATGGCCTAGCTCATAGTTTAGAGGTTTGGCGCGAGGGAGAGCTTGCAGGTGGCTTATATGGCATCATGCAAACAGGTGTTTTTTGTGGTGAATCAATGTTTCATCATCAAACAAATTGTTCCAAACTGGCTATGTGGGCGCTGGTTAATTGGCTTAAACGCCACAATGCGCATTTTATTGATTGCCAATTAGAAAATCCTTATTTAATGTCGTTAGGTGCCAGCGTGATTCCACGTGAAGAATTTTTAACTAAACTTAATAAAGCACAGTGTTACACCCCAGCTGCCAGTATGTGGCAGCCACAGGAGCTAATCGCGATATATGAATGAACAACTTCCGGCTCGTATTGGCCTAAGCCAACCATTTGAGTGCAGTTATTTACCTGATCGCCAAGAGCAATTGCTGGTGATACTCGATCCAAGTTGTTACAGCAGCAATAAGTTTGAGTCATTATTAGCATTAGGCTTTCGTCGCAGCGGTAACCAAATTTACCGTCCGCACTGCCCTATTTGCAGCGCGTGTAGTTCTGTGCGCGTTTTAGCTGATAAGTTTATACCGACAAAATCGCAAAAACGTAAACTTAACAAAGCAAAAAACCGCTTTGAGGTAAAATATTCTCAAGTTGAACGCGAACAATACTATCCACTTTACAGTAAATACATTAGCTTGCGCCACCAAGACGGTAGTATGTATCCGCCTGATAAATCACAATTTCAAAGCTTTTTGTTTTGTAGTTGGTTAACCATTACTTTTATTGAGCTTTGGGATCAAGAAAACTTAGTAGCTGTTGCTGTAACTGATTGTATGGACAACGCTATTTCGGCCATTTATACATTTTTTGACCCTGACTACGAACACTTTAGTTTAGGCACTGTAATGATATTACAGCAGCTTAAATTTGCTAAACAGCAGCGCAAACAGTTTGTTTATTTAGGCTATCAAATAGATGAATGCGACAAAATGAACTATAAAACGCAGTTTTTACCTGCTCAAAAACAGTGCAATGACCAGTGGCTGGCTATTTAATTTACAAAAATAGCCCCTGCGCCTTTACTTATTGGCGTATTTTGGGCAAAATCTGCAGCGTTTAACTATTAAAGAGGTGTTACGCTAAACATGGCGAAAGAAGACGTAATCGAAATGCAAGGGACAGTCCTTGATACTTTACCAAATACAATGTTCCGAGTTGAGCTAGAAAATGGTCACGTAGTTGTGGCTCATATTTCAGGTAAAATGCGCAAAAACTATATCCGTATTTTAACCGGCGATAAAGTAACGGTAGAAATGACTCCTTACGATTTATCGAAAGGTCGTATCGTATTCCGTGCTCGCTAAGTAAGTGCGTAAACGAGATTTAGTTTTTGGCTAGTGCAAACTAGCTTTAAGCGTTTATTAAATGTAATTAATGCTAGGGTCTGTTGACCTTTGCGGATTAAAATTCGTTCAAACTAAGGGCGGTTTAATCGCGGCGCGAGGTTTGTAACCTAGTGGGCTAAGTAAAAACCGAGCAACAAAGAGTAAATCGCCCCTAGGCAGAACCCTTCGGGCAGCGCCTGTTTGGCATTGATGCTGCGTTATCGCCTATTTATGGGGAATAACCACACCACATAGGCTCTGCCTTGCCTAAATACCAAACAGACTGCTGCAAATTTAACCTTGAAAGGTCAACAGACCCTAGTAGCCAGTAATTACATTTAATAAACAAAAAACCCAGCCTTTGCTGGGTTTTTTGTTGCCTATTTCTTTGGCAAATAAAAAAAGCCTGCACAAAGCAGGCTTTTTAAAATCGCTAACCTTTTAGGTTAGGCTGGCGTTAAGTCACTCTCGTAATCAAAACGTAGTTTTTTATCTTTAACCGATACTTTTACCGTACCGCCAGAAATTAGCTCACCAAACAGTATTTCGTTTGCTAATTGCTTTTTAAGGTCTTCCTGAATAACACGTGCCATAGGGCGTGCGCCCATTGCTTTGTCATAGCCTTTGTCAGCCAACCATTCACGTGCTTTAGAGGTAAGCTCAAGATTAACTGACTTCTTATCCAGTTGCGCTTGAAGCTCCACAACAAATTTATCAACCACTTGCAAAATAACCTCTTTCTCGAGGTGATTAAACCAAATAATGTTATCTAAGCGGTTTCTAAATTCAGGTGAAAATACTTTGTTAATTTCACCCATTGCATCGTGTGTATGATCTTGCTCACTAAAACCAATCGACTTACGTGTAGTTTCTTGTACGCCGGCATTGGTGGTCATCACCACGACGACGTTTCTAAAGTCAGCTTTTCGGCCGTTATTATCTGTTAGCGTACCGTGATCCATAACTTGTAATAAAATGTTGTAGATATCAGGATGGGCTTTTTCAATTTCATCCAGCAATACCACTGCATGTGGATTTTTTATAACCGCTTCTGTTAATAAGCCGCCTTGTTCAAAACCTACATAACCCGGAGGCGCACCGATTAAACGGCTCACCGCATGGCGCTCAACGTATTCAGACATATCAAAACGAATAAACTCAACACCCATGCATTTAGCTAATTGCTTGGTAACCTCTGTTTTACCGACCCCTGTTGGGCCTGCAAATAAGAACGAACCAACCGGTTTGTTCTCGTTTGCTAAACCTGAGCGCGATAAGCGAATAGCAGAAGTTAATGCATCAATTGATTGATCTTGTCCAAACACCAACATTTTTAAATTACGGTCTAAGTTTTTCAGCGTTTCTTTATCAGAAGACGACACATTTTGTGGTGGAATGCGCGCCATTTTAGACACAATCATCTCAATATCAGATACACCAATCGTTTTTTTACGCTTAGAGGTAGGTAACAAACGTTGGTTTGCGCCCGCTTCATCAATAACATCAATCGCTTTATCAGGTAAGTGACGTTCATTAATATACTTTGCGCTAAGCTCGGCTGCCGCCTTTAACGCTTTTTGCGTGTAACGAATACCATGGTGTGCTTCATAACGCTCTTTTAAGCCGTTAAGAATTTTAGTGGTATCTTCAACGCTAGGTTCAAGCACATCAATTTTTTGAAAGCGACGTACCAAGGCACGATCTTTCTCAAAAATGTTTTTGTACTCACCGTAAGTCGTTGAACCCATACAACGTAATTGCCCACTTGAAAGTAGCGGTTTAATTAAGTTTGAGGCATCCATTACCCCACCCGACGCAGCACCTGCACCGATAATGGTATGAATTTCATCAATAAATAAAATTGAACCCGGTTTTGCTTGCAGCTCTTTTAATAAGCTTTTAAAGCGCTTTTCAAAATCGCCTCGGTATTTAGTACCTGCAAGCAAAGCGCCCATATCTAATGAGTAAACAATCGCATCTGCAATAACTTCAGGCACTTGTTCGTTAACAATTCGATACGCTAAACCCTCAGCAATAGCGGTTTTACCCACGCCAGCTTCACCAACCAGTAATGGGTTGTTCTTTTTACGACGACACAGCACTTGCACTGTGCGCTCTACTTCGCTGTCACGACCAACAAGCGGGTCAATGTTGCCCTCTTTGGCTTGTATGTTGAGATTAGTGGTGAAGCTGTCGAGCTTACTCGCTTCTTCACTGTCAACTTCTTGCACTTCTTCATGTATATCGTCAGTGTCATCGCCTAATTCGTCATCACCTTTAGCAATCCCATGAGAAATAAAATTAACAATATCAAGGCGAGAAATATCATTCTTTTTAAGTAAATAAACTGCCTGGCTTTCTTGCTCAGAAAAAATAGCCACCAGTACATTTACACCTGTCACTTCATTTTTTCCCGAAGATTGCACATGAAATACCGCGCGCTGTAATACACGCTGAAAACCAAGCGTTGGTTGAGTTTCGCGTTCTTCTTCTAAATCAGGAATAACCGGTGTGGTTTCATCAATAAATTCAAGTAACTCTGTTTTTAATCCAGAAATGTCAACACCACACGCATTAAGCGCTTCTCCAGCTGATGGATTATCGAGTAGAGCTAATAAAAGATGCTCTACGGTCATAAACTCATGACGACGTGTACGCGCTTCACGAAACGCGGTGTTCAAAGTTAGTTCTAAGTCTTTATTTAGCATTGGCAACCCCTTACAGAGATAATAATTTTATACCGCACTTCAAAGATGAAAGTTCACCTTTGTGGTATTTATTCCTGCTCACAACTACATAGCAGTGGATGCTCGTTATCCCTTGAGTAGCGGTTAACTTGCTCAGCCTTGGTATGTGCTACATCTGCGCTGTAAACACCACAAATGCCCTTACCTTGCTGATGTATTTGCAGCATCACATCAGTTGCTCTATCGCTATCCATATTAAAAAACGTCATCAAGATCTCAATTACAAAATCCATCGGCGTGTAATCATCGTTGTTTAACACAACTTTATATTTTCGCGGTGGCTGCAACTTTTGCTTTTCACTATCGCGAACGGTGTCGATAACACCAGAATCTTTCATACCACTCATAATTAAATATAGTCTTGTCTTTGTAACTCAAGCAAACTTGAATAAAAAAATAAATAAAATGTTAAAAAATAACCCAAAAACACTTGACTGGTTGCTTAAATAAACTACAGTCAAATGGTGATTGATTAAACCTTAGTCAGTCTAGCAAACAATACAGTTTAGGATAACTAAATTAGTCAACTTATAGAAGGATGTAGAAGTATGGCTTGTGGTAAAGTCAAATGGTTCAACAACGCCAAAGGTTTTGGTTTCATCGTAGAAGACGGTTGCGAGAACGACATTTTTGCTCATTACTCCACTATTGTAATGGACGGATACAAGACACTTAAAGCTGGTCAAGATGTTACCTTCGAATTACAACAAGGCCCTAAAGGTCTACACGCTACTAATATTGCCCCTAACGGCGATATTTTAGAGTGATTGTAAATATGAGACTAAAGCGAGCGACCTGTTTAGATCCTCGCTTAATTCCCTAAAACCCCTAACCACTTCTATATTAATTGCTTCATTGTTCGTTAATTCAACCCCACTCCTTGATTTTATTTTATCTACCCCAATAATTTCACTGTTAGATGTTTAACTACTGGCGTTTGGCGCGTAATCCTAGCCCTTTTTAGCCAAGCTTGTTACACTCTTTATCCTGTAAAACGTAATTACTTTAGCCTAATGGCTAATTTGTATTTACATAAATTTTAGTTATAAGAGACACTAGTCCGTCAGGTGTGATTATTCTCACCTTGTTTAGGTTATACGAGTACCAACACCTAACAGACTTTTCATTGCATATATTAATGCTTTATTTACAAGGTATTAGGCGATGATATCTTTGCATTGTTGAATTTGGCCAATGCGGCCTACTATCTAGGAATGATGATGACATCAAAAATTATCTACACAAAAACGGACGAAGCTCCGGCATTAGCAACGTATTCGTTGTTACCAATTATCCAAGCGTACACAAATGCGGCAGGTGTTGAAGTTGAAACACGCGACATCTCACTCGCTGGTCGTGTAATTGCGAGCTTCCCGGATTACCTAACAGAAGAACAACGCATTGGTGATGCACTTGCAGAACTTGGCGAAATGGCAAAAACACCAGAAGCTAACATCATTAAATTACCAAACATCAGTGCCTCAGTTCCACAACTTCGCGCTGTAATTAAAGAGCTTCAAGGAAAAGGTTATGCACTTCCAGAATACCCTGTAGAACCTAAAAACGATGAAGAAAAAGCGATTCAAGCCGCCTATGACAAAATTAAAGGCAGTGCAGTAAACCCTGTACTTCGTGAAGGTAACTCTGACCGTCGCGCACCAAGTTCAGTAAAAGAATATGCACGTAATAACCCACATTCTATGGGTGCATGGAGCAAAGATTCACAGTCTTATGTTGCAAGCATGGAAGAAGGTGACTTCTTTGGTTCAGAGCAGTCACTAACTGTTGATGAAGTAACAGATGTTCGTATTGAACACGTAGCGGCTAATGGCGATATCACTGTACTTAAGCAAAGCACACCGCTACTTGCTGGTGAAGTTATTGATGCATCACGTATTAGTGCTGCAAAATTACAAGCATTCCTTGAAGCTGAAATTAATGCAGCTAAAGAAAAAGGCGTGTTATTTTCGCTTCATATGAAAGCGACCATGATGAAAGTATCTGATCCAATCATCTTTGGTCACGCTGTAAAAGTATTTTACAAAGATGTTTTTGCAAAACACGGTGCACTTTTTGAAGAGCTAGGTGTTGATGTAAATAACGGTTTAGGCGATGTGTACTCTAAAATTCAAACTTTAGATGACGCTAAGCGCGAAGAAATTGAAGCTGACATTCAAGCTGTTTACGCTGACCGCCCTGCTATCGCAATGGTTGATTCTCATCGCGGTATTACAAACTTACATGTACCAAGTGATGTGATCATCGATGCCTCTATGCCTGCTGCAATTCGTTCAAGCGGTCAAATGTGGAATAAAGACGATAAATTACAAGACACAAGCTTTGTAATTCCAGATCGTTGTTACTCTGGCGTTTACCAAGCAACGATTGATTTTTGTAAAGAGCACGGTGCATTTGATCCTACGACTATGGGTAGCGTACCAAACGTTGGCCTTATGGCTCAAAAAGCAGAAGAGTACGGCTCACACGATAAAACATTTGAAGCAAAAGCTGACGGTACTATCCGTGTTGTAGACACAAACGGTAATACGTTACTTGAGCACAGTGTTGAGAAAGGCGATATCTGGCGCATGTGTCAGGTTAAAGATGCACCTATTCAAGATTGGGTTAAACTTGCAGTAAACCGCGCTCGCGCGACAGGTAATCCGGCTATTTTCTGGTTAGATGCAGAACGTGCACACGATGCTGAGCTAATCAAAAAAGTAAATAAATACCTGCCAGATCACGACACTGCTGGCCTAGATATTCAAATTTTATCGCCAATGGATGCAACCTTGTTCTCACTAGCACGCATCAAAGAAGGTAAAGACACAATTTCTGTAACAGGTAACGTGTTACGTGATTACTTAACAGATTTATTCCCAATTTTAGAGTTGGGTACCAGTGCTAAAATGCTTTCAATTGTGCCACTAATGAATGGCGGTGGTTTATTTGAAACTGGTGCGGGTGGCTCTGCTCCTAAGCACGTTCAACAATTTGAGAAAGAAAACCACTTACGTTGGGATTCTTTAGGTGAATTCTTAGCACTTGCTGCTTCACTTGAGCACCTAAGCACAACAACAGGTAACAAAAAAGCACAAGTACTTGCAGATACGCTTGATAAAGCTACCGGCACATTCTTAGCTGAAAACAAGTCGCCTTCACGTAAAGTAAAAGAGATTGATAACCGTGGTTCTCATTTCTTCTTATCTTTATTCTGGGCACAAGAACTTGCTAAGCAAAATGATGACAGCGAGCTTAAAGCGCAGTTTACGCAAATTGCTAGCGACCTTGAAACTAACAAAGAGCAAATTGTTAGCGAGCTAAACGATGCACAGGGCCCAGCAATGGACATTGGCGGATACTTCCAGCCAAATGACGATGCAGCTTTTAAAGCAATGCGCCCAAGCACAACATTTAACGAGATTTTATCTAAACTGGTATAAATCCATTAAATGAATGAAAAGGCGCTCCAAAGAGCGCCTTTTTTTGTGCCTAATACCAATTCGCTTATTTAAGTGGTTTACTTTGCGGATTGGTATAAGTAAAAGGCATTCGTAAAAAAGGCCGCTAATGCGGCCTTTAATATTCAACTAAACAAGTTTATTTAGTGTATGCACGTGGCATGTTTGATTCTGTTGTATAGCGCTCACGCAGTTTATCTTGGCGAGATTCAGTACTTACCTCAACCCCATTAATAAACATTTTATTTACGTGGCTGCTCAGCTCAAACGGGTCATTACTCCACATTACAACATCAGCGGCTTTACCCACTTCTAAGCTACCCGCATTAATACCAAATACATCAGCCACATTTGAAGTCATCGCTTTTAATGCGCCTTGCTGGCTCATACCATAAGACACTGCATTACCGGCATCATAGCGGAGCTGGTAAACATTATGACTGGCATCGCCACCCACAGTTAAAAGTACTTTAACACCTGCTTTTTCTAGTATGCCGGCATTATTTAGGCTTGCATGTAATGAATCAAAACTGCCTGGTAAGTTATCCATTGCACTGATGATCACAGGAATACCCGCTTTTGCGATACGATCTTTAACTACAACGGCATCTTGCGCACCATTAAGAACAATATTTACCCCAAACTGCTGTTTCACTTTTATAAGTTCAACAATATCCGATGCACGCGACACACTAATTAGTAATGGCATATCGCCTTTTAGTACTTTAGCCATTATTTTATCTTCAGCACTTGGCTTAGCATCGTCTTTTTTAGCTTCTTTGCTTGCTTTAGTTTGGTGCTCATCTAACTTATTGATCAGTGTTTGCAATGTAAATGCACGAGAGCCTTTGCTTCGCTCACCCAAATGAACCACTAATGCCGCTTGCTTTTTGTTTACGCTTTCAAAGCTGCCGCTTAAATCCACCACACTGGCAAGGCCTGCAAATATGCTGTCACCGCCGTACGGGGTGATCAAATCGCGAGTAACACCGCCTTTACGTGCATAAGGGATTAGGCTTGAACGAGGGTTAAATGCCAAGCTTGCATCAAAATCAATACCTGCTTTTTCTTCTCCCGCATCGCGAGAGCCTGCAACCGCACCTACTTCAACTAAACCAAGTTGATTTACAGTGGCAATAAAACCAGGGGTCACGATTTGACCTTTGGCATCAATAATTTTATCTGCTTTAACATCGCTAGGATTAATTGCAGTGATTTTGCCATCATTCATTACAATGCTGGCAGACTCTAATACGCCTTGATCTGAGGATGTATGCAGTGTTGCGTTAATTATAGCAAGAGATTGAGCGCTCACCGCACCCGATGCTAGTAACCCTGCAGCAACCAGAGAAAGCGAAAACGAACGTGATAATTTTTTCATTCTGGGTGCTCCTTATTGTTGACCTAACATAAAATCACTTTGTGCTTGGTATGCACTATCGTTTCTATCGTAAACTTTTGCGCCATCAACAAACACTTGCTCAGCTTTTGCGTAAACGCTAAATGGGCTTTGATTCCAAATAACCACATCAGCTTGTTTACCCGCTTCAAGTGAGCCTGTTTTATCTTCAATGCCGAGTGATTTAGCGGCATTAGCCGTGATCCACTTAATTGCATGCTGCTCAGAAATATCAAACCCATTTTGGTTTGCACTGTACATTACTTTAGCGGCTTCTTGGTTTAAGCGTTGAATCGTCGTGTCAGAATCTGAGTGCACAACGGCACATGAGTTTTTAACTGCATCAACAATCGCTACGTTCTCTTGTACCATATCGTAGGCTTCCATTTTAAAGCCCCACCAGTCTGGCCAAAGTGCTGCACACGAGCCATTTTCAGCCAGTAAATCTGCGATTTTATAGGCTTCAATACCGTGATGGAATGTACCCGCGTGATAATTAAACTCTTTAGAAAGGTCGATCATCATCGCCATTTCTTCAGCTTTATAACAGTGATTGTGAATACGAACCTCACCTTCTAAAACACCACGTAGGGTATCGTATTTAATATCGCGGTGTGGAGCTTCTGGGTTTTTACCCGCAGCGTAATCAGCATCGTATTTGTCCCAAGCACGCTTGTACTCTTGCGCCCCAATCCAAGCTGTGCGATAGCCTGCCATATTACCCATACGTGTCATCGGTAATTCACCTTTACGGCCATAAACGCGTTTAGGGTTTTCACCACACGCCATTTTTAAACCGTATGGTGCATCAGGAAACTTCATCCCTTGCATGGTGTGAGCCGGTACATTTTTAAGGGTAACGCCACGTCCACCAAATAAATTAGCTGAACCTGGTAAAATTTGTAACGAGGTAATACCGCCTTCACGTGCGCGATTAAAGCCTGGATCTTGTGGCCAAATTGAATGCTCAACCCATACTTCTGCTGTATTTGGGCTAGTCATTTCGTTGCCATCTTGGTGAGACTCAACCGACGGATTTGGATAAGCACCTAAATGAGAGTGAACATCAATAATACCTGGTGTTACCCATTTGCCTTGCGCATCTATAGTGGTGTCTGCGTTAGCGGTTAAATCTTTACCAACTTGCTGTACTTTACCATCAACAAGTAATACATCGGCTTCATCTAAACGCTCACCCGTGCCTGTTAATACAGTGGCATTGGTAATTAATGTGCTTGATGTAGCAACGGGTTGATAAGTACTTGGGTATGGGTTTTTATTAATGGTTACTTTTGCATCTTGCGGGCCGCTTTCTTGGCAACCAACAAGAGCCGCTGCTAAACTAACAGCTAACAATGAGGGAGCAAATTTTTGCATGTTTTTAGGTTCTCCTGTTTTTTTACTACTTTAGCGAAAGCAAACGCATAAAGCTAAAAAAACAGGTGAAAAGGCGGTTATTTAAGGTGAGTTTCTGTAATTATTTTTTTATATAATTGTTATAAAGCTTATCCAGTGCCCCTTCTGTGGTGAGCGATGGATCTTTACTAATAAAGTGTTTAACCGTTCGGGTTACAAAATCCGAATTTTGCTTATGTAATTTTGAAAAATCTTTAATTAATGTATTACCATCTTTTGCGGCGGTGACTTTATCATGACGATGCCTGTATTGGCTCAATGCCTTATTAAAATCGCCTTGATAATCCTCGACTAAAATTTTATAAAAATCACTTTTTTGTACTTTTAATACAGTAATGCAATAGTTAAGCGCTTCTTTGAAGTCGGTAAATACGGTGCCTTCTACATCAAACTCTTTGGTTTTTTTGCGCACCGTAACGCGCGCTTCTTCAGTGGCATAACTAAACCCTGTAAAGGCGAGTCGCTCAGCCGCTTCTTTACCGAGTTTCATGCCTGCTTTAATGCTGTGCGCAAATTCATCGCTCATGTCGCCAAGCTCGCTTTCTTCCCACATGTTGTACACACGTAAGGGCTTTGCGTATTTATTTGATAGTTTCTTTTTAAGCTTACTAAAACGCTCATCAATGGTCATTAAGCGTTCATTATGAAGTAATGCATGGCATTCATAACAAGCCGCAATAGCAACAAAATCTGCTTCTTCGCCTAAATCAATCATACTTTGTAACATGTGCAATGGTGGGCAATGATCGCGCTCTGTTGCCTCACAGCCGCAATAAAAACATTGGTTAAAATGCTGTTGCTCACACGCATAAGCTTGCTGGTAGTAACTGGCTAACGTTTTATTCACAATTGCGCTCCAAAAATATAAAATGCCACAAATTTAGGGCGCGATAATAACAGTCTGAAAAAATATTTCAGTATGAAAACGCTAAAGTGTGTCAAAAATAAATTACTTAACCTGAACTCTGGTTAAGAGATTTACTAACATATTGAATTATATTAATAATTTGGTTTGTTTTCTCCAGCCAGAAATTTACAGTGAAAACAAGGCGAATTTTCGCGTCAATAGCGGGCCTATTGCAAGTAAATTCAACGCAGTTAGCGCTGAAAATAGCTGCTTGAGATAGATTTATTATCCATAGTTCAGGTTACTTATGAACAACTTTTCATACACCTACAAAATTGCACGATTTATATACACATCTTCTTACAGCTTACCCCATTCAGTTAACAAGATTTCGGCTACATTAAGCAATACTTAAGTTGCATATAAACAAAGAGGCAAATACTATGATTTCTTTCAAAGCAACTCTATATTCAACTGTATTATTGGGCGCAGCAACATTAACAGCGCCTCTAATGGCAACCACTTTTGTTGCCACTGATTCATCACCCGGTACACAAGTTTGCATGGCCGTTGCATCTAACAAACAACTGACACTGCACAAAACAATTAAAGAGCTCCATACCAACAAGCATGTAATTGGCAAAAAATTACGCTGCAATAATTTATCAGTGAATGATTTTGTAGCGCTTTATAATTTAGACAAATCTGCACGCTTTTTCAATATTGAGGCTACCACCAACACATCAATAAGGGATTTGGCAAAGGTAAATAAACCGATGGTGGTTATTATGGCGGGATCTAAATAACCTAAATTATGACTAGGAAATCGGTTTTTAATACGTTCAATTTACGCGAATCAAACACGTTAAGCAGGGCTTAGTACCTGCTTAACGTGTATTTATTATTAAATAAGCGCTGCCAACAAGCCAAACAAACCACCAAATACCCCACCCCACACAACGAGCCAGCCTAAATGTTCGCGGATCATGGTTTGAATTATTTCTTTTACCATTTTAGGGGTGAGTTCATCTAAGCGTTCATCCACTAACTTAAGCACCGTATTATGCAAACTTTCCGCGTTATTACCTTGGGTTAACATGTCCCTTAATAGCGTTTTAAAATCGTCGGTGTCGCTTATTTGCACCAGCGATAATTGCATTTTTTCGATAAATTTTTCTCGCATTGGCTCTACCGCCTCTGTACCGCCAAACATTGCCAGCATGCTGCCAAATTGTGATTGCTCTATCACCACTAACAAATTATCGAAAGCGGGATTTAAATCTACCTTTTCAATTACCGATTCAAAGTCTATCGTTGGCTGCGCCTTGCTTAGAAGCTTGTCTATTTTATGCTCAGAAAAGAACTCCGTAAGTATTAAATTTCTTATAGCTACTTTAAAGCTTTCAAACTTGAGCGCAATCACCCCCGATCCATATAAAAACGGGACTTTTTCAAATAGCATATGAATAGCGAGTAAGTTTGTAACCGCACCAGAGAGTGCAAATAAGCCCACCGAAAGTACAATGGCTTGATCAAATACAAAACCAATAACAACACAACACGCTGCCAATAAGTTAGTGATAAAACTTTTATTCATTTTTATTCCATTTCAGTGATTTGTATCAGAAATTGATAGTCTTAATTTTACACCGATTAATTTGTTTATTTAATCCCTTTTTGCCATAGTTTATTTATAGGTTTAAAAGGTGAGCAATTGTTATGTGGAAAACAATCAATCAACAGATCAGCCAAGCTATCCATTACGATTTTAAACACACCCATAAACGTCAGTTGCAAAACACATCAACCGATATGCTTTTCCATATAAGTGATGGCAAGCACAATTATTTAGTTAAAATTGCGCAAAAAAATGAGCTCGATCGCTTTGAAGCACAAGCACAGGGCTTAAAACAACTCACTCAAAACAGTATATTTATGGTGCCCGACTGCATTACAACTGGCGCCAATATAGAATATGCGTTTATTGTATTAGAGTGGCTTACACTTGATGACCTTCCCCACATGCATTGGTCAACGATGGGTGAACACCTTGCCATGTTACATCAAAAACACGAGCAAGCGATGTTTGGTTTTGATACAGACAATTATTTAAGCTCTACGCCTCAACCAAATCAATGGCATAAAAAATGGGATGTATTTTTTGCAGAAGAACGTATTGGTTGGCAATTACAGCTATTAGCTGAAAAAGACATTGTGCTGGCAGACCCCGAACAACTGATAAATTTAGTAAAAGAGCAACTGCATAATCATCATGTTTTGCCCTCGTTATTACATGGCGACTTTTGGCGCGGAAACATGGGATTTGTAAATAATATTCCGACCCTATTTGACCCTGCCTGCTATTACGGTGATCGGGAGGTCGATATAGCTATGAGTGAACTTTTTGCCCCATTACCCGATGAATTTTATAACGCCTATGATCACCATTATCCACTCTCTCAGAACTACCAACATCGCAAGCTTATTTATCAGCTTTACCCTATTTTAAACCATGCCAATATTTATGCAGGCCATTACTTAAATCAGGCTAAAGAACACGTTGAAAAACTACTAAACTTAAATAAATGAGTAAACAAAATATAAGCACTATACTTATACTTGAACTCTAAAAAATAAATCTATTCGAGCGTTATTTTTAACGCTAATTGCATTAAATTTACTTGTAATAAGTCACTGTTGATAGCTCAATATGAGTAAATCATTTAGTTAGAGTTCAAGCTACTTAGTATTAAGCCGTTATGTGCTATCTAGGTAAAATAACTTAATTTTTAAGGAGGTGTTATGAAAGACTTTTTATCACAACGTATCGCCTGCCCACATTGTGGACACCATATTCATTTAGACCTTGATGCCAGTATGGGCGACCAAGACTACTATGAAGAATGCAGTGCTTGCTGTAATCTAATTCATTTAAATATGCATATAGACTATGCACGTAATAAATTAGAGTTACACGTGGACAGCGATGACGAACAAATATTTTAGCTATGTTGGCGCATGTAGTTTTCGACGGTGTTTATAATAGTGTATGTTTGCTGATCAACTTCTATATTAAACTCATCACCTACAACGGCTGCACCTAAATTAGTAATATCGAGTGTTTCTGGTATTAAATGCAGCCAAAAGCCATGCTCATCAATATTGCCAACCGTTAAACTGGCGCCATTAATAGATACAAACCCTTTGTATAACACATATTTTTGCCATTTTTGTGGCAGGCTGAGCTGTATTTTATAGTTATTTTCTAATTTAACTATTTGCACTATTTTGGCAGTACAATGAATATGACCAGAGACTATGTGCCCACCCAGCTCAGTACCAAACGACACAGAACGCTCGTAATTGACTAAACTACCCAATTCCAGTTGTCCAAGGTTAGTAAGCTGCAAAGTTTCGTCAATAACATCAAAATGCACTTGAGCCACTACATCTTGATTACTAAGCTCTACTTTAACTACCGTTAAGCAGCAACCATTTATAGCGATGCTAGCACCTAAGTCTAAATGCTTTACGTATTGCTCATTAACAGAAACGACTAAACGTAATACACCCTGCGTATGGGTTCTAGAGACTACTTTTGCTTGAGTTTGAATAATACCGGTAAACATAAAAATCGCTTCTCTTTCTAACAAAGTGCTAGTTTAACGTATCAATCGCTAAAATAATTCACTTAAGAGCACTTTTATTCGCAACAAAAGTAAGCTTATGCAGCAATTAAATAGATTCGCTGATTGTCTACATAGATAGAGCAATCACAATAGATTACAATGCGCCCATGTTTTTCTGAATAGCTGTTTTTTATGACTTTTTGTAGTTGGGAAGCTAAACGTTTACTTTACCTCGCCTTTCCCGTTTTTTTAGCACAAGTGACCTTAGTATTAATGTCAGTGGTTGATACCATTATGGCCGGACAAGTGAGCCCTACCGATCTTGCCGCCCTCTCAATTGCTACAGGAATATGGAACCCAATTCTATTAGCAATACAAGGTATTCTATTAGCCCTAACGGGAGTCATTGCTCAATTTGCGGGTGCTAAAGACCGCAACGGCATTAGCCATTATTTTCAGCAAGCGCTTTATTTAACGCTCCTTTTAAGTATTGCAGGTTTTTGTGCTGCCCAGCTTGCCAACACCGTTATTTTACAGCTTGATACTAGCCCGGCGATTGCGGGACTTGCTTTTGATTACATTCATTTTGTTAAATGGGGTGTATTTGGTTTTTTAATTTTTACCGTGTATAGAAATATGACCGAAGGCATGGGGATGACCAAGCCTGCGTTTTATATCAGCCTACTCGGACTTGCGGTAAATATCCCACTCAATTATATTTTTATTAAGGGCTTCTTTGGTCTACCCGCATTTGGGGGCGCTGGCTGTGGTATTGCCACCGCACTGGTATTTACTGTAATGGCTATTGCGCAAGTTACTTATTGCCAGCTGAGTAAAAAAATAGATGCCAAAGGCCTATTAACTGGCTTTGAAAAACCCAATTTTAAAACCATTGGTATTATTACCAAACTCGGTATTCCTATTTCACTCGCTACTTTTTTTGAAGTGACCTTGTTTGCCTGTATTCCCTTGTTTATTGCGCATTTGGGTGCGGTGGCTGTGTCTGGCCATCAAATTGCAGCCAGTGTTACGGCACTATTATTTATGATGCCTCTGAGCCTCTCAATTGCCATTAGCATACGAATTGGTAATTTATTTGGGCAGAATCATTTAGATCAATTAAAAGCTGCAGTATCAACAAGTTATATTATGGCGGCTATGGTTGCGTTGTTTATCGCTTTTATTACATTTATAGGGCGTGATGTGATTAGCCAATTATATAGCGATAGCCCTGCGGTACTTGCGCTTGCTTCATCAATTATGATTTTAGCCTGTATTTACCAACTTCCTGATGCATTACAAGTAGCTGCAAACGGTATTTTACGTGGTTTAAAACACACAGCGCCGATTTCGTATATTACTTTTATTTCTTATTGGTTAATCGGCTTTAGTTTAGGCTACGTATTAGCAAGAACAGACATGATAGTGCCAGCAATGGGCCCGCATGGTTTTTGGATAGGCATTATCGTTGGCTTATCAGTTGCAGCTATACTACTGATGCTGACCGTTCATAGGCGATTTAAACGTGAACCATTTATTCTCACTTAAACAATCAATCTATACCAAACTGCCGGTTAATTGGTTATTGGCGGCATGTTGTATGGTGCTTTTGGGCTGCTCAGAGCAGCCCAGTGAGGCAAATAAAACCTATTTGTCTCGCTTGAATAATACCTTACAAACGCCTGAGCCACACACAAAGCCACTGCAACAATTAGCCTTAGTAAAGCCAGTTGAAGCGTTGCAACCTGCCATTAAAATTGGCATAACTGAACTAGCTGGTATTAGCCAATGTAAACTTAACGTTCTGATAAGCGAGCATAATAATCAATTAGGCAAAACCGCCACCGCTGCTAGCCAATTGAAGTACCAAATAGATTTTATTCAAAGCGCGCAAAACTGTTTAAACACCTTAGATAAACAAAGCAACGTTCACAGTAAAATTACAGCGGCAAAAAACCAAAAACAAACTCAACTCACTTATTATTTTAATAATGTTTTATATAGTGAACCTGAACTAAGCAGCACTTGGCAGCTAACTGGCCAAGAACTCAGCACCCAACCGGCTGGGTTTAGTGACACGGTTGAGGCGCTTAAAAAGCTAACGACCATTAAACACCAAATAGAAACTAAAGGGAGTATGGCAATAAACAGCGATGATATTTTGTCAGCGCTTGAAACGCTCAACAAATACAAATTTGACCAACAGCTTATTCAAGCTGCGCGAGAACAAATTAGCTTAAATCATACAGCAACCCAGTTTGTAAATTCATTAGTAGTAGAAAATATTTGCCCTAAAGGTAAAAACAAGCAGCAAGCTAAAATTGTCAGTAATATATTTAATAAATATTATTTAAAACAAATACAGCCTTATCAAGCACAGCTGAGCGGGTATTTAGAAACATTGCAGCCGCTTTATATGCAGCTATGGTTTAATCAAGCAGTGAGTAGCGAAGCGGTAAATGCCCTACTTGACCCAAATTCTAACAACTTACTTGCTCAGCTAAAAGCGTCAGCAAAAGAGCATGTTATCTGGTGGCAAAAATTTTATAAAACGTGCGAAATCAGTCCAATATGAATAAAAAAACGGCAAATAAACTCAAATAACATAAACATGCTTGATTCACCACTCATCACGCTATATATTAGCGACCGTTGTTAAGCAATTAACAATTCTTAAATACAGAAGTACGACTGTAGCTCAGTTGGTTAGAGCGCTACCTTGACATGGTAGAGGTCGGTGGTTCGAATCCACTCAGTCGTACCAACATTTAAGAATCCTAAAAAAATTGTACGACCGTAGCTCAGCTGGTTAGAGCGCTACCTTGACATGGTAGAGGTCGGTGGTTCGAATCCACTCGGTCGTACCAATTCAAAAAGAACGTAGGTCGGTTAAGTGGCGAAGCCGCGCCACCCGACATTGTGTAACCTACCACCATCAAGCAACGCCCAACATCAAAAAACATACCAAGAAAAAACGCTCACGCTCTAAACTTCCTTAATAAATATCAGGTAACATCCATTTAATCACGTTGCAAAGTCAGAATTTATTGCTTGAAAATTAATACTATGTTAACAAGTAGGCTATCTTATAAGATTAAATATCAGAAAGTATTCTAGGAAAGGATTTACCTGTGAAGTCTGCCGGACTCATTACATTACTATTGCTATTTATTTTTGCTGGGCAAGTGCAAGCTAAAACTCTGGTCAAAGTGGGTGGCTATGAATTTCCTCCCTACATAGAGGTTGTTGACGGCCGTGCTTCAGGTCTCACCGTAGAGCTAATTAGCGAACTCAATAAAATACAATCTAACTATCATTTTGAGCTTGTGCTCACCACACCTATTCGGCGCTTTAAAGATTATCAGCAAGGTTTGTTCGATGCGGTATTTTTTGAAGATCCAAACTGGGGGTGGCTGCAAGGCAACCATATAATCAGTAACTCCCCTGTAATAGCAACAGACAGCGAAGTATTTATTGCTTTAAAGCAATTTGCAAAGTCACAAGCTTGGTTTGATAACTTAGACGATAAAACCCTCATTGGGATTTTAGGCTATCATTATCAGTTAGCAAACTTTGAAAACAATCCATCAATACTTGAAAACGAATATAAAATGACGTTACTGAGCAGTCATAAAAAAAGTATTGAATTAGTATTAAAAAAACGCAGCGATATGGCAATTGTTACCCGTTCTTACTTAAATCAATACCTCAATAAATACCCAGAAAGTAAAAAAAAGCTGCTTATATCTGAACGCGTCGCGCAAACGTATAAAAACCAGTTATTAATTCGTCCAACACAGCAACTTGGTATAAACACGCTTTATAAATTAGTAAAAAAAGCACTCTCACAAAATACTTTTGCAACTAGATTAGAGCAGCTTGGCTTACAACATAATCTTTAGTAGCGCTTATTTTCTACCCATCAGCTTTGCTTATCATTTAATGGCAATAACTAGAAAATTTGCTATTTTCATCGTGTGTCGCAAACTCAACTAAAGTCATCAATAAATCACTGTGTTTATGGGTAAAGCCAGTACTAGAAAGGCGTTTTTCTAAATAGGACGTAAAGTTTTTTCGTTGCAGGTGTTGGCTATGTAATTTTATTAACAGCTCTGACTGCTTTTGGTTAATTAATCGCGTCTCGTAAATCGGGTCTTCATCTGGCCAATTTTCTACAGGCGAGCCCTTTTGCTTAAACACAAAATCACTAAGTGAACGCTCGATTTGATTATAATCTTGCTCCCCTAGCAGTTTTTCTATTTCCTTTAATAAGCTTGAGTACAAAACACGCGGGAAAAGCTTGTAAAAATCATGATTTTTAAAGGGCTCTCCTTGTGGAGTTTGCTGCCAATTTTCAAAACTTGCTCGCAAAGCCTGGACTAATATACGTCCTACATAATGGCTTTTTTGGAATGAGACTCCTTGCGATTCTAGCTTTGAAAGTACGTGATTTAAACGTTGCTTTAAGCTACGTACTTCTAATTGCAGCTCGCTTTTTTCTGTCTCTAATAATTGTATTTCTTGAGCACTGGTTGTTATTTTTTGCTCTAGTATATTTATTTTAACTTGCGCGCCATAAAACAAATCACGGGTATCATTAAGCTCAGCCATAACACTGGCATTTTTTAATTTAATACTCGAATTCCCCTCAATAGCATAAGTAGTAAGCTGTTTGCTCTGAGAGAATGCTTTATTTAAAGTACTTTCTAACTTACTCTCAATAACTTGCCCAGACTTACTGCCTTTAAGTAAAGAATGTAAAGTTGAAGAAATATGCTTTTGGTACCAATTTTGGATCTGCTCACACTGTACATCAGATAAATTAGCAAATGGATTGTCTTCACTTATTGGCTTGTTAGCCATAAAAATTCCCTCTAGTAAAAAAGACTTTTAGTTGTTATGTCGTTTTAAAGTGAAATTACTTACCTTTGCATGTTAATAGCTATCGCTTTTTAAGGCTATATTTAATTGTTCTAGAAGAACCTCACTATTTAAGTTGTTTATTCCAAATAACGCACTAAACTTAAAATTAAAGATAAAATGCATTACCCTCATGAGAATATTTTTAATCGCTGCCTTAGTGCTATCATTTTTCACTTACGCACAACCTTCGCCAGTAACCTATACGGTCGACAATAAAAACATCACGCTTTCCGGAAAGAAATACAAAAGCGGCTATGGTGTACATATAGAGTTTTACCCTTGGACGCGTGCCGTGCGTGAAGCTGAATTAGGTAAAGCTGATATTTTATTTCCTGAGTATTTTATTAGTGACGATGTAATGTCAGAAAACACTTTAACCAAAACACGTAATCAGTTATTGGCGTTATCTGAGCCCATTCCAAGTGGCGACTTATCATTTGTAGCACTTTAAGATCACAGCATAGATTACGATGGCAGTATTGAGTCTGTAAAAAAACAGGGTTATGGGGGTGGTACGCTCATATACAAATAGTAAATAATTAGATGAACTTATTGAACAAGGCGAAATAAAAACCATCGTTGCTAACAGTGAGTATCAGCTTATTCATTTGCTTTTAAATGGTCGGGTTGAGCTTATTGTTGCCGACTTAGAAGTGCTAAAAGCCAGTATTTATAAATCACTATTATCAGCTAGAGAAAAAAGAGGATGCTTAGTGCGCAAGTTGCATTAACGCCAAGCATAGAATACAAAGCCCTGTGTTATGAAATCAGTAAAAGTACGCCTAATTGGCAATTTATCTTAGATGATATCAACGCAGAAATAGCGATTATGCGTGCAAATAATGAATTTGAAGGCTTTATAAAAAATAAAAAACAGCAGTGTTATAACCTTGGATAATTAACGATTTATTTTAAACTCCATGGTAACTATAAAGCTGATGCTCTCATAGCCATCAGCTATTATATAATGTTTAAAAATCAAATGGCGCTCTTACCCAGCCTTCCATTAATACACGTGCGCTGCGGCTCATACTCGCTTTAGTCACTTGCCATTGGCCATTTGTAACAACCGCCTCGGCACCTACTTTAAGTGTGCCCGATGGATGACCAAAATTAACCTCGTTAATAGCACCGCCACCAGCGGCCAAATTAACTAATGTTCCGTCAATTGCGGCTGCTGTGCCAATAGCCACGGCGGCTGTGCCCATCATCGCATGGTGTAACTTACCCATTGACATTGCACGTACTAACAAACCTATATCGCTGGCATTAACCTGCTTACCACTTGAGGCTGTGTAGTCTTTTGCTGGAGCAACAAAAGCCACTTTAGGCGTATGTTGGCGTGCTTGCGCTTCATTAATATTCTTAATTAAGCCCATTTTTACTGCGCCATGGGCACGAATGCTTTCAAGCATAGTTAACGCCGCATTATCGCTATTAATATCATCTTGCAGCTCAGTACCGGAATAACCAATATCGCTGGCATTTACAAAAATAGTCGGAATACCTGCGTTGATCATGGTTGCTTTTAATGTCCCCACGCCTGGCACTTCTAAGTCATCCACCACATTACCTGTTGGGAATAACGCGCCATCACCATCAGCAGGGTCAATAAATTCCAGCTTTACTTCAGCGGCAGGAAAGGTAACACCATCTAACTCAAAGTCACCGGTTTCTTGTACTTGAGCGTTAGCCATAGGTACATGCACTAAAATGCTTTTTTTAATGTTAGCCTGCCATACACGCACAATAGCAATGCCATTATCAGGCACTCTGCTTTTATCAACTAAACCATTGCTGATGGCAAATGCGCCCACAGCAGAGGTTAAATTGCCGCAGTTACCACTCCAATCAACGAATGGTTTATCGATAGCAACTTGACCAAATAAATAATCAACATCGTGTTCGGGCTGTTCACTCTTACTCAAAATAACCGTTTTACTGGTACTTGAGGTTGCGCCACCCATACCGTCGGTTTGTTTACCGTACGCATCTGGGCTACCAATAACGCGCAGTAATAAGTTATCGCGCGCCTCGCCTGCCACTTGGGCAGGCTCAGGTAAATCAGTTAAATTAAAAAACACGCCTTTACTGGTGCCGCCGCGCATATAGGTCGCTGGCACTTTAATTTGTGGTTTAAACATCTTTTTTATATCCTTATGATGCTTGCGTTGCTTCTAAAAAGTCTTGTGCAAAGCGTTGCAATACACCGCCTGCCGCATAAATAGAAAGCTCTTCTTGCGTATCTAGTCGGCATTTCATTGGCACAGTGACTACTTCACCATTTTTACGAGTGATCACTAATTCTAAAGTTGCTCCTGGTGCTGGTTCGCCTTTTACATCATAGCTTTCGCTACCATCTAGGTTAAGTGTTTTGCGGGTTGTACCTGCAGCAAATTCCAGTGGTAACACACCCATACCAATGAGATTAGTACGATGAATACGTTCAAACCCTTCAGCTGCAATAACCTGAACACCTGCAAGCCTTACACCTTTTGCCGCCCAATCGCGCGACGAGCCTTGGCCGTAATCAGCGCCTGCCACAATAATGAGTGGCTGTTTACGCTGCATGTAGGTTTCGATGGCTTCCCACATGCGTGTGTTTTTACCCTCTGGCTCTATGCGTGCATATGAGCCTTGCTTCACTTCGCCGTTTTCATCCAATACCATTTCGTTCAATAGTTTAGGGTTTGCAAACGTGGCGCGCTGCGCAGTTAAGTGATCGCCTCGGTGCGTTGCATACGAGTTAAAGTCTTCTTCTGGCACGTTCATTTTAGTTAAGTATTCACCTGCCGCGCTGCTTGCCATAATCGCATTAGAGGGTGATAAATGATCGGTTGTAATGTTATCGCCAAGCACTGCTAATGCGCGCATACCACTCATGCTGCGTTCACCTGCTAGTGCCCCTTCCCAATAAGGAGGGCGGCGAATATAGGTACTTTCTGGACGCCAATCGTAAAGTGGGTCGTTATCTTCGCCGTAATCAACGGTTAAGTTAAACATTGGCTCGTATACTTTTCTAAACTGCTCAGGTTTTACGCTTTGCTTGATAACCGCATCTATTTCTTCATCAGATGGCCATAAATCTTTTAAGGTTACATCGTTACCTTGTTGATCTTTACCGAGGATGTCTTTTTCTATATCAAAACGAATGGTACCGGCAATTGCATAAGCAACCACAAGCGGTGGTGATGCTAAAAACGCTTGCTTAGCATACGGATGAATACGACCATCAAAGTTACGATTGCCCGAAAGCACTGCTGTTGCATATAAATCGCGATCAATCACTTCTTGTTGAATTTTAGGGTCTAGTGCACCACTCATGCCGTTACAGGTAGTACAGGCAAAACCAACAATACCAAAACCAAGTTGCTCTAGCTCTGGTAATAATTTTGCATCCTCAAGATACGATTGCACTGCTTTAGAGCCCGGTGCCAATGAGGTTTTAACCCAAGGTTTACGCATTAAACCTTTTGCATTGGCGTTACGCGCCAATAAACCTGCAGCAATTACATTGCGTGGGTTACTGGTATTAGTACAGCTGGTAATCGCGGCGATAATACAGGCGCCATCTGGCATTAAGCCTTCTTCGTTCTCAACAACACCCGAAATACCTTGCGCTGCTAAATCGCTGGTAGATACACGACGATGCGGATTTGAAGGGCCTGCAATGTTGCGCCTTACACTTGATAGGTCAAATTTAAGCACACGATCATATTGAGCAGTTTTTAAGCTATCGCTCCATAAACCCGCTGTTTTAGCGTAGTTTTCTACTAGGGCAATTTGCTCTTCATCACGGCCTGTTAAACGCAAGTAATCAATGGTTTTATCGTCAATGTAGAACATAGCCGCGGTGGCGCCAAATTCTGGGGTCATGTTCGAAATGGTGGCTCTATCACCCAGGGTTAGTGCATCAGCCCCTTCACCGTAGAACTCAAGGTAAGTCGATACCACACGTTGCTCGCGTAAAAATTCGGTAATAGCCAATACAATATCGGTTGCAGTAATGCCGGGTTGGCGTTTACCGGTAAGCTCCACGCCCACAATATCGGGTAAACGAATATATGATGCGCGCCCAAGCATTACGCTTTCGGCTTCAAGGCCACCTACGCCAACAGCAATAACACCTAAAGCATCAACATGTGGGGTATGGCTGTCGGTACCTACTAAGGTATCTGGGAATGCAATGCCATCGCGGTTTTGAATCACCGGCGACATTTTTTCAAGGTTAATTTGATGCATGATGCCATTTCCCGGTGGGATCACATCAATATTTTTAAACGCGGTTTTGGTCCAGTTTATAAAATGAAAACGGTCATCGTTGCGTCTATCTTCAATGGCGCGGTTTTTTTCAAATGCATCGGGATCAAAACCTGCGTGCTCAACAGCTAATGAGTGGTCAACAATCAGTTGAGTCGGTACAACCGGATTTACTTTTGCAGGATCGCCGCCTTTTGCAGCAATAGCATCACGCAGGCCCGCTAAATCAACCAGTGCGGTTTGCCCTAAAATATCGTGACATACAACACGTGCCGGATACCACGGAAAGTCTAAGTCTTGTTTACGCTCAATTATTTGGCTCAGTGCATCGGTTAGCATTTCGGGCTCACAGCGACGCACTAAGTTTTCGGCAAATACACGCGAACTGTAAGGTAGTGTAGCGTATGCGCCAGGTTTAATGGCATCGACGGCGGCTTGGGTATCGTAGTAATCAACATTTGAACCCGGTAAAGGCTTACGGTATTGGGTGTTATTAATAATGGTCATAATAAATTCGCTAATTTGGTGACGGAGGAGAGTACGCTAAAGCGCTATAATGAGTAATCATCAGCGCTATAAACAATAAAAGGTGAGCTAGGCTCACCTTAAACGCTAACTAATTAGCCTCTTGATTCAATTGGCGTGTAGCTACGCGCATCTGGCCCGGTGTAATCAGCACTTGGGCGAATAATACGGTTATTTGCACGTTGCTCTTTTACGTGCGCTGTCCAACCAGTTACACGGCTCATTACAAAGATAGGCGTAAATAACTTGGTAGGAATACCCATAAAGTGGTATGCCGATGCATGGAAAAAGTCAGCATTACAGAATAACTTCTTCTCACGCCACATAACTTCTTCACAGCGAACTGATACTGGGTAAAGCACCTCATCACCCACTTCTGCGGCTAATTTTTCAGACCATTTTTTAATAATAACATTACGTGGATCTGACTCGCGGTAAATAGCGTGGCCAAAGCCCATAATTTTATCTTTACGCTCAAGCATTCCCACCAGTGCATCTTCTGCTTGATCGGCGCTGGTAAAGCCTTCAATCATATCCATGGCGGCTTCGTTGGCACCACCATGCAGTGGACCACGTAAGGTACCAATTGCACCAGTTACACATGAGTGAATATCAGAAAGCGTTGATGCACACACGCGACCGGTAAAGGTAGAGGCATTAAATTCATGCTCTGCGTACAAAATTAGTGATACATTCATTACTTGTGCAAATAATTCACTTGGCGCTTTATCGTGTAATAGCGTTAAAAAGTGTGCACCAACTGAGTCATCATCAGTTTGTGTTTCAATACGAACACCGTCATGAGTAAAGCGATACCAGTAACAAATAATACTTGGGAAAATTGCCACCATACGGTCAATGGCATCGTTTGCTTCGCTAAAGTCATTTTCCATTTCAAGGTTACCTAGCATAGAGCAACCGGTACGCATAACATCCATTGGGTGCGCGTCTTTAGGGATGTTCTCAAGCACTGTTTTTAGTGCCTCTGGTAAACCGCGTAAACTTTTAAGTTTAGCTTTGTACTCTGCCAGTTCGCTTGATGTTGGTAGCTCGCCGCGTGAAAGTAAAAACGACACTTCTTCAAACTGCGCTTTTTCAGCCAATTCGCTAATGTCGTAACCACAGTAAGTTAAACCTGAGCCTGTTTGTCCTACTGTACATAATGCGGTTTGTCCTGCTACTTGGCCACGTAAGCCTGCGCCACCTAATGCTTTATCTACCATGATGTGTCTCCTGTTGAATTTTTATTATTTGTCAGATTTTGCTGAAAAAAGGTTATCGAGCGTGTTTTCGTATGAGTGATAATCTAAAAAGTCGTAAAGCTCTGCACGCGTTTGCATGTTTTCAATTTGGCTTTGTTGCGACCCTTCATTCAAAATAGCCGAGTACACATTAAGTGCCGCTTTGTTCATTGCTCTAAATGCACTTAATGGGTAAAGCACCATTTCTACGCCCACATCGCTTAGTTGCTCTTTGGTGTAAATTGGGGTTTGGCCAAACTCGGTAATGTTGGCCAAAATAGGCACATTAATCGCTTTGGTAAATGCTTGATAATCTGCAAGGTCATGAACGGCTTCTGCAAAAATGGCATCGGCACCGGCTTCAACACAAGCTGCTGCACGATCTATTGCTGCGTTTAAGCCTTCTTTTTGAAACGCATCGGTACGTGCCATAATGTAAAAATCGCTATCGGTTTTTGCATCTACTGCGGCTTTAATACGGTCTACCATTTCAGCTTGGGTAACTATTTCTTTATTAGGACGATGGCCACAACGCTTTTGCGCTACTTGGTCTTCAATATGAAAGCCTGCTGCACCTGCTTTAGTCATTTCTTTAACGGTACGGGCAATATTAAACGCCCCACCCCAACCTGTGTCGGCATCCACTAACAAAGGTAAATCGCTAGCACCGGTAATACGGCGAATATCTTCAAGCACGTTATCAAGGCTGGTCATACCTAAATCTGGCATACCAAATGAGGCATTAGCCACACCCGCACCCGATAAATAAATAGCCTGATGGCCCATTTTTTCAGCCATCATCGCGGTGTACGCGTTAATAGTACCTACCACTTGTAACGGATGGTTATTTGCAATTGCCTGTTTAAATTTTAATCCTGCTGACATTACCTTCTCCTAACTTTGAACGGGGCTGCTCTTTGGCAACTTAGTATTTTTTAAACATCTGTACTAGTTAGCCATTTCATTTTGAGTGGCTTGTACTGATTGTTGATATCTATCAAATTTTGTTTGTATATTTGCTTGTGATGCACTGATATGGCGCTTCATTAACATTTCGGCAAGCTCTCCATCATGGTTTTCTATGGCGTTAATAATGGCTAAATGCTCATCAAACGCTTTAGATACCCGCGGCCCTACCATACCCATTTGTACACGATACATTCTTATTAATTGGTACAGGTCGTGGCATAACAAATGAATTAAGTGCGCGTTTTTACTGCCTTTGATTATTCTGTAATGAAAATCTAAGTCGCCTGCTTCTTGATAGTACGACTCACCTTCTTTAACACGCTGAGTGTGCAAATGCTGATTAAGTAATTGTTTCAAGCCTTGTACTTCATCTGGTTCCATATTGTCGGCAGCTAACCTACATGCAAGTCCTTCAAGGGCACTACGTACTTGATACACTTCGATTAAACGTTCTGCGGTTAATGCCACAACACGGCAGCCTATATTGGCTTTACGCTCAACTAAATAACAACTTTCTAAACGGTTTAATGCTTCTCTAAGCGTTGCACGGCTTACACCATAACGCTTTGCAAGCTCCGGCTCTGATATTTTGCTGCCTTGTGCAATACTGCCTTCTACTATCTCGCGGCGCATATCTACAAACACTTTATCGGAAGCGGTTGTAACTGCGGTGTCGTTTAACAAGTGCTGTGTCATAAAGTATTTTTATATTGTCGACAATTTATGGGTTAACTATGTGCTTATTAACCTACAGTGTCAACCCTGAAAACACTAAAAATGAATAAAAAACCACCACATTGTCGACAGCATTAGCTAAAAGTATAATAAAAAATAGTGTTTAAGCCGCTTTACTCAACAAGGTGTCGACACTTTAAAAGGGTTACTCTTTCATTTTTAACACTGAAAAAAATCGTTAAAAATGCTATTATCCGGCTTTAATTTTTATTGTATGAGCCAAATCGTGGACGCTAACACTTATATCCCAGAACAATTTATTGACGACGTAAAAACTTATCTGCCTGATCACCTTACGTTAGATGATTTTTTAAATGCGTGTCGTCGACCTTTACGTAAGTCTGTTCGCGTTAATACATTAAAAATGAGTGTTGAAGAGTTCAAGCAACAAGCGGCTAAAAAAAACTGGCAACTTACCGCTATTCCTTGGTGTGATGAAGGTTTTTGGTTAGAGCGCCCAAACGATGAAGAGCAAAACCTAGCGCTGGGTAATACCGATTTACATTTAAGCGGGGCTATGTACGTGCAAGAGGCAAGTTCAATGTTGCCGCCGATGGCATTAAAGCAAAGCTTACAAACCAGCCAAACGGTTCTTGATATGGCCTCGGCACCGGGCTCTAAAACCTCACAACTTGCCGCGATAATGGACAATCAAGGCGTTTTAGTTGCAAATGAGCTGTCGTCGTCACGTTTAAAAGTGCTTAGTGCCACGCTAAAGCGTATGGGTGTAGGTAACTGTGCGCTATCGCATTTTGATGGCGTGGTATTTGGTAATTACATGTTTGAATGCTTTGATAGTATTTTGCTTGATGCGCCCTGCTCGGGTGAAGGCACGGTTCGTAAAGATAGTGACGCGCTAAAAAATTGGTCTATCGAATCAAACATTACTATTGCCCAAGTACAAAAAGATCTGATTAAAAGTGCATTTTATGCACTTAAACCTGGCGGTACACTGGTGTATTCAACCTGTACATTAACCCCACTCGAAAACCAACAAGTATGCAGCGCATTATTAGATGAGTTTGGCGAATATATAAGCCCTGAGTCATTAAGCGATTTATTCCCAGGGGCTGATAAAGCCACCACCACAGAGGGCTACTTACATGTTTGGCCGCAAACGTTCGACAGCGAAGGCTTTTTTATTGCCAAATTTAAAAAGCACAGCAGCTGCGAAAACCAAACATTAAAAGTTAAAAAAGGCGCGTTCCCCTTTAGTGACTTTGATAGTAAACAAAGAGCTGCGTTTATGAGCTCCCTCAAAAAGCAATTTGGTTTAACAAGCCTGCCAGGCACTTTAATGCAGCGCGACAAAGAGCTTTGGCTGTTCCCTGATGAATTTGAAGCAATACAAAATAAAATAAAATACGCGCGATTAGGGATACAAGTAGGCGTTATTCATAAAAATGGCGTACGCCTAACGCACGAATTTGCCACAGTATTTGGAAAGCAGTGTAAAAGTAATGTACTGGCATTAACCAATGAACAGGCTAACGATTACTTTAATGGTAAAGATATACGCCTAGAAGAGGTAACCAAATCCAGCGGCGAGGTGATCCTAACTTTATGTGGTTGCCCTATTGGCTTAGGGAAATGGCAAAAAAATAAAGTTAAAAACTCTTTACCAAGAGATTTAGTACAAAATACGCAGTTAATAAACTGGGCGTAAATCCTAACTTAAATGTAACAAAGGTGTGTATAACAAATGTAACTTGCTGTAATTACAGCAGTATAAAAAACGAACAAAAATGTGTATTTTTAGCACTTTTGACTATACTTAAATAACTTTCTTCTTCTCCCTAAGAATCTGAAAGTGTCTTTAGTTAGCGCAGGGCTCAAATACGAGCCCCTCTATAACCCAGAGTTCTTATAGCTCTGGGTCTTTTTTTGTCTAGGCGAAAGTTAACGAGCTGCGAGAGTCGGGTTACGGGTTACGAGCTTAATCCCTCACTCAGTCCTATTATTACAATAAGAACTTAGTGATTTATTTACCACAGAGGATAGGAGCAGACAGAGAAAGTAATTAAAGAAAAAGGTTAAAGAACTTTTGTTAGTTATTCGATTTCCAAAATTGAAGCTTTTTCTCTGTGCAGCGCAAAGCGCCTCGGTGCTCTCTGTGGTTCAAAAATAAAGGTTTTAGGAGATAGCTAACTTGAAAAACTCCGGTTTTAGTTATTTAGCCCGCAACTCGAAGCCCGTTACCTGTTGCCCGTCGCTCACGACATTAAAAATGACGCGACATGAAGTCGCTGCTACACGTCGGCAATAATATCGACCTGATACCTAGCACCTAATACCTGTTTTTAATCTACTGCTCTTCTAAATCAAATTCGGTGGTGTGGCCGTCGCCGTGTATGAGCTGGTAGCGGACTAAATTACCGCCTTTAAGGGAAACCAAACTAATAGCCGAATCACTTACTAGGTACTTTTGCCCTTTGCCTTTAGTTTGGTGTTTGTCGACTTCCATGTGCCAGCGTTTGGTAAAAAAGTTAAGCAAACTTTTAGGGCCATATAAAATGGAGTCGAGCTTATCAAGCACATTTATTAGCTTACGCGGGAACTCGTTTTTAATGCCACTGGCTGTGAGCTGCCAAATTCTATTATGATGATCGCCAAAACGCTTTTGCACTGAAAAACAAAACGAATAATGCACGTCGCCTGATAAAATCAGCGTTTCATTTGGGGTGTCGGTACGTCTAAATATGTCGAGCAGTTTTTTAGCTGAGCCTTCATGCGCCATCCAGTTTTCTACATCAACCATAAGCGGTTGCCCACACATATTAAACACCGCTTGAATTGCCTCTATTGATTTAACCCCAAACACGGGAGCGGGCGATACAATAATGACTTGGTCATGGCTGAGTAGGCTTTCTTCAAGCTCAGTAAGACGCTCCCAATCTAACAAGCCTGAGGGTTCATTAAAGTTCTGCTCGTTACGCCAGCGGTGTGTTCGGGTATCAAGCACCACCACTTTAGGAATAGTTGTTAGCTCATAATGCCAATGGTTAAAATCATTTAGATGTTTATCAAATGCTTTGAATTGCCATTGCTTATCCCCAGCTAGACTTGTTGTAAATGGAGTAAGTAGCGCACCGGTTTTTTGTAGTGCGTCGTTACCCATTCCCTGAAACAGCCAATAGCTTACTAAGCCATTATTTACAATACGTTTGCTACTGGGGTTTTGATTAATGGCTTGCTCCCACCCGGCGGTGAGGTTCCAATCATCAGTGATATCGTGATCGTCAAACATCATTAAGGTAGACACATTGGCACATAATCGCTCTACCTCAGCTAAGCCTTTAGCGTAATCAATGAGTGTGGCTTTTTCTGTGCTAAACAATGCTTGGCTTTTTTCGTTACCGCCTGAGTAATTTAGCTTTGATAAGTCAACATATTGCCACGCGGTACTACTAAAATTAAGTAAATACAGCGCTACAAACTCTTCAAAATGAATAAGGTGGTTATACGCTTTTACGCTAGAAAAATGTGGCTCGTCTTTTTTTAACCAATAACCTATGCCTAATTTAGAGCGCTTTTTCCACGAGGTGGTGGGTAATAAATGATGGCGGCCATAAAGCTGTTGGCTAATATCGTCGGGTAAATCCAGCGCAAGCGGTTGCTCTTTGTAAATACCTAATTGCTTAATGAGTTGATGGATAGCTAATAACATAGGCCCTGCTACATCGTCAGCATATACCTGATCGCCCGAGAGCAATAGCAACTGCGCCCCTTGCTGATTATTACTGCGTTGAGTAGCTTGCCACTGACTTGAACTAACTAGGCTGTCTTTTGCGGGATGATGTGCATTGCGACACGAGCCATGTAATATTTGCGTCAGTCTTTTGGGGATCACAAACGCAGGTAACGCACCATCATTAAAACTAAACGCTGATAAATCAACGGGGCTGTCATCAAAAAATAACTGATATTGTAGTAATATATCGCGCGGGAACTGGCTGTTTATGGGTTTAATAACTATGAACTGTAAAAATAAATGTTCACCCAGTCTAACGCTGTTTTGTTCGCTATAGCATTCGTAGCCCATTAGCTCTATACGGCTGTTTACCTGCTTTGAGGTAGCAAACTGAATACAGACTGCGGTTTTTTCTGCTCGGCGCACCATGGGCCCCATAAGTAACAGCGGGTGTTGCACCGAGAGAGTCGTCATGAGGTTAGCCTTTAGCTGCTAATTTAAATAAAGAATAAAAATTATCGGTGGTGGCTTTTGCCAACTCGTTAAAGCTAATACCTTTTAGTTCACTAATATAGTAAGCCACGTCTTCCACATACGCTGGCTGATTAGTTTTACCACGATATGGGACTGGTGCTAAATACGGCGAGTCGGTTTCTATAAGCAGTCGATCAAGTGGAATTTGTTTTACCACCTCTTTAAGCTCTACCGCATTTTTAAAAGTTACAATACCTGAAATAGAAATATAAAAACCCATATCAATGGCTTTTTTGGCCATATCCCAATCTTCGGTGAAACAATGTAGTACCCCACCACAATTTTCTGCTTTGTGTTCACGCATTAAGTTAATGGTGTCGGCACGGGCGTCGCGGGTATGAATAATAAGCGGCTTTTGTAATTCATTTGCCACCTCAATATGGCCAACAAAACTGGCTTGTTGTACGGCATGGGTGTCTTTTGCATAGTAATAATCGAGCCCAGTTTCGCCAATCGCCACTACTTTGTGGTGCGAGGCTAAATCAATTAATTGCTGTTTATTAAGCGCGTCTTTTTGATCAAGCGGATGTACACCACATGACGCTGATACGTCGTCGTAATGCTTAATTTGCTCTAGCATATTAGGGAACTGATCAAGTGTGACGCTAACACATAAAAAGTGTTCTACTTTTTTTGCGCGTGCGTTATCAAGTACTTGGTCTAGGTTTAAATCGAGTTTATCAAAATCAAGACGGTCTAAATGGCAATGAGAATCTACAATCAAAATAAGGCCTGTTTTTACTACATGGTATAAGTTGGATTGCCGGAGTTTAACATAGTCCCCAGCAGTTTTTCGATCTTCGCGTTTAGGTTTGTTTTATCATCTAAAAAGCTAATGCCGATCCCCGGAGGGTTTGAGCTTTGTGCACCTTGCGGAGTGATCCACGTGACTTTGCCGGTGACCACATCGTCTTCTAAGGCATCAGGTAAGGTTACGCGTAAAGCGAGTGAATACCCAGGCTCATAACGCATATTGGTGCGTACAAATAGCCCCCCTTTTTTTAAAAAAGGCATGTAGCAGCGATATAGTTCGTCAAGGTCATCTATATCAACTAATAGCTCTTGCATATCTAATCCTTTTTATTGGTTGCGTAATGTATACGCTAGTCGTGATACCGCAAGCGGTAAATTTAGCCCAAGAATTTGTATGTTATTTTGTAAAAAATCATTCAAGGCTTGCTGTGCAACTTGGTAGACTTCAAAACTCATGCCATTTAAAAGCTGCTGTTTTAACTGCTCACTTAAAAATAAGGTAAAAATACGAACAAGCTCAGGCTGTTTATTTATTATATCGACTAACGCATTGAAATTATGGCTTTGTTTAAACTCAGTTGCAAATTTATAGAGTGTATCAATGCTTTCTAGCTGATTTTGCTGTTGCCACTGCTTTACTTGCAGGGGTTGACTGTAAAACAATGATAACCATGGGTAGTTAGGCACATCTAAAGAGCTTAGCCACTGCTGTGCTAGCTGACTATTGGTTACTTTGACCTCAGTTTTAGCACAGCGGCTTAAGATAGTTGCTGGTAATTGTGCCACTTGGCTGGTTGTAAGAATTAAAAACCGGCTGTTACTGGGCTCTTCTAAAGTTTTTAATAATGCATTTGCTGCCGCCGTTGTCATTTTTTCGCAGTTTTCAATAATCGCCACTTTGTTGCCATTTTGCGCCGCCGACTGGTGCATAAAATCGCTTATGCCGCGTATGTCGTCTACACCTATGCTTTGCCCTTCTACTTGAGTAACGCGTTTATCTGGGTGCGTCCCAGCTAGGTTTAACGAGCAGCTTTTACACTGCCCACACGGCGTTAGCACGCTACTAGGTGCACTTAACTGCGATTGTGTATTGTGACATAACAAACTGTTAGCTAATTGATCGCTTAGCTCAAACTTGCCTACCCCAATAGGCCCACAAAATAGCTGCGCGTGATGAAAGCGCTGCGCTTTATAGCTTTGAGCTAAACGTTGCTCTACATCGTTAAGCCATGGCAATGCCATATTATTTTAACCCTGAAAAAAACGTACGCAGTACATTAGTAATATCACGGTGTACTTTATCAATACTTTGGTTAGCATCAACGGTTTTAATGCTTTCATCATCGTTTGCCAGTTCTATGTAACGCATACGGGTGCGCTGAAAAAACTCAATGGCTTCTTGTTCAATTCTATCGAGTTCACCACGCCCTTTTGCCCGTTCAAGACCAATAACAGGGTCAATATCAAGGTATATGGTTAAATCGGGTTTTAATCCTTTTAACACCATAGAGGATAACGACGCTAACGTGTTTGCACTTATTCCGCGTCCACCGCCTTGATACGCCTGTGACGATAAGTCGTGACGATCAGCCAATACCCATTGCCCTTGCTCAAGTGCAGGGTTTATTACATTGTGCATTAGCTGTGAGCGAGCTGCGTACATAATAAGTAGCTCAGTTTCAAAGGCGATTTCTTCTTGATGCTCTGCTTTTACTAAGGTACGCAACGATTCAGCCAGTGGTGTGCCACCGGGTTCACGGACATTAATAAAATCAATATGATGATGATTTAAAAAGTCTTGGCACAGGGCAATAGCGGTTGATTTACCCGCGCCCTCTAGGCCTTCTATCACTATAAATTTTGGTTTCATAAACACTAATTCTTTTTATTTAAAATATACCGGTTAACCGCCGCATTATGTTGCTTTAATGTGGTTGAAAACTGATGGCTGCCATCGCCTTTTGCTACAAAGTAAACATACTCGCTTTTAGGCGGGTTTACCGCGGCTAAAATCGCTTCTTTGGATGGCATGGCAATTGGCGTGGGCGGTAATCCGTTAATACGATAGGTATTATACGGTGTGTAATTTATCAAGTCTTTACGTTTAATATCACCGTCAAAATCTTCGCCTAGCCCATATATTACGGTTGGATCGGTTTGTAAGCGCATATTGGTGTTTAATCTATTTATAAACGCCGATGCAATTAACGGACGCTCACTGGCAAGCGCGGTTTCTTTTTCGATAATAGAGGCCATGATCAGTGCTTCATAGGCGGTATCGTAAGGTAAATCGTTTGCCCGTTGCTGCCAAGCATCAGCCAACGTTTGCTGCATTTTTTGCGCAGCACGTTTTAGTAAACTGCTGGCAGTATCATTGCTATGGTAATGATAGGTATCGGGGAATAACCAACCTTCTAGATGGGTTTGCCTACCTATTATTTGCTCGCCAAGTTGTTCGCGTTTTAAATCGTTTTGTAAGTGTGGTGCCGTACTTAGTGCATTTAATATATCTCTAAGTGCTTGGCCTTCAATAATGGTAAAACTAAAACTAACTTGCTCGCCTTGGTTTATTTTTTTTATATTGTTGATTACGCTATCTGCGCTTAACTCGTACAAACCCGCTTTTAAATCGGTCAAGGTTGGGTCGAGTTTAGCTAATATTTGAAACCGCCAACAGTCTTCTACCCACTGTTGCTGCTGCCATTGACGGCACAACTTATTAAAGCCGGTGCCTTTTTTAACTTCAAATTGGGTGTTATCGGCTATCTGTAATGGCGTTTGAATTGTTGCCTGTAATTGCTGATAGCCAATCACTGAGCTAAAAAAAGCCAGCAATAATACTGATACAATAACTTTTAACACTAAGCCTCCTTGGCTACTGTTAGTAATGACCGACTGTGAGCAATATCAAAACAGTGCTCGCCTATGCTTTTTACGGGCACAATTTTCATTAAACTATTACATACAAATACCGCGTCTGCTTGGGTAAGCTCATCAACGCTGATAGTTTTAAATTCAATTGCTAATTTATCACATAAAGATTGCAGAAAAACACCTTTAATGCCGCACTCATCAAGCCTGGGGCTAATTACTTTATTATTTTTTATTGCAAAAATATTAGCCGCCGAGGTTTCAATTACATTGTTGTTGTAGTCAAGTACAAGTGCATCATCACTTTGCTCGGTTTGTAGGGCATTTTTGATCAATACTTGCTCAAGTCTATTTAAGGTTTTAAGCCCTGCTAAGTGCGGTTGTAAAGCCAGTTTAATTGGACTGATGACTAAACTAATTCCTGTCTCGTGTAAGCTGTTATAATGCGCTGGATAAGGTAAAACACTCACAATAATGTTTAAATTACATTCGCTTAGTGGCGCATAGCCTCGCCCGCCCTCGCCGCGTGTTACCACTATTTTAACAACCGCTTGAACCTTTGATGCTATTTGCTGAGTAATGTGCGACTCAAGTGCGCTAAACTCAAGCGCCGGAAACCCTAAACGCTGCGCGCATTCAATTAAACGCGCTTTATGATAAGACCAATGTTCAACCTGTCCATCAGTAATAATCGCGGTTGTAAAAAAGCCATCGCCATAGTTTAAGCCTCTATCGCGGGTACTTACGCTACTGGTTTCACTTGCTGTTATTATTGTTTGCATATTTTTTTACACATAAAAAAACCCAGTTAAACAACTGGGTTCTTATTGTCGTTCGTTGTTAAAAAAGATTATACCTTTTTAAACAGTAACGAGCCATTAGTACCACCAAAACCAAATGAGTTACACAACGCGTAATCAAGTTTGGCGTCTCGTGCTGTGTGCGGCACGTAATCTAAATCACAGCCTTCATCTGGGTTGTCTAGGTTAATTGTGGGTGTTACTTTTTGCTCGGTCAACGATAAGATAGACACTATCGACTCAACAGAGCCCGCTGCACCTAGTAAATGACCCATCATCGATTTAGATGAGCTTACCATCACATCTTTCGCTGAATCACCAAAAATGGTTTTAACCGCTGACGTTTCGGCTTTGTCGCCCGCATGAGTAGACGTACCATGTGCGTTAATGTAGCCAACTTGCTCAGCATTTACTTGCGCATCGTTTAATGCGTTTTCCATAGCCAGAGCCGCACCTGTGCCATCTTCTGGTGGTGAGGTCATGTGGTAGGCATCGCCACTCATGCCAAAGCCAACAAGCTCTGCATAAATTTTAGCGCCACGTGCTTTAGCGTGTTCGTATTCTTCAACAACAACCACACCAGCACCATCTGAAAGCACAAAGCCATCACGGTCTTTATCCCAAGGACGAGACGCTGCTTGAGGGTCGTCGTTACGTGTTGAAAGCGCACGTGCGGCATTAAAGCCACCCATACCAATTGGCGTACACGCTTTTTCTGCGCCACCGGCAACCATTGCATCGGCATCGCCGTAGGCAATCATTCGCGCTGCATGGCCAATATTATGCAGGCCTGTAGTACATGCCGTCACAATTGAAATATTAGGACCACGCAAGCCGTGCATTATTGATAAATGACCTGAGATCATATTAATAATGGTAGACGGTACATAAAACGGCGATAACTTTCGTGGGCCGCTGTTTAGTAATTTAATGTGGTTTTCTTCGATTAGGGTTAAGCCACCAATACCTGAACCTACCGCTACACCAATACGGGTTGCGTTTTGCTCAGTGACTTCGAGGCCTGAATCTTGAAAAGCTTGAACACCCGCTGCAATGCCATACTGGATAAATAAATCCATTTTTTTAGCATCTTTTGGCGACATATAAGCCGATGCATCAAAATCATTGATTAAACCAGCGAAATGAGTACCAAATTTTGATGTATCAAAGTGGGTAATATTTTGAATACCACTTTTACCATCTAATAAGCCTTGCCAGGTTGATTGCACATCATTGCCTAGCGGCGTCAACATTCCTAAGCCAGTTACGACGACACGACGTTTAGCCACGGTTTGCCTCCAATAAGGAATTATTATTATACCAATTAACTTAGCTCAGTTTATTTCAGCGTTAACGCTGTTGCTAGTTATGTTATTAGTATTGGGGATGATCATACCCAAGCTACCTCAAAGTGCGAGTCTCAAACCAATAACCAACGCTGAGCAATAACAATTTAATTGCTGATGATGAGTGAGGGTTTGGAATTGAATCATGGACTTTGAGGTGGTTTGGATATAAAGATTAAAGGCAGCGAATGCTGCCCTTAATTTGCGATTAATTACTCAGCGTGAGCTGTAACGTAATCGATTGCAGATTGTACTGTAGTGATCTTTTCAGCTTCTTCATCTGGGATCTCAGTGTCGAACTCTTCTTCAAGAGCCATTACTAATTCAACAGTATCAAGAGAGTCTGCACCTAGGTCATCAACGAATGAAGCTTCGTTTTTAACTTCTTCTTCTTTAACACCTAGCTGTTCGATGATAATTTTCTTTACGCGTTCTTGGATATCGCTCATTCTTCTTTCCTTTATTAAAAACGCCAATGCGTTATTTTCAGATTGCGGCGTAGTTTACGTCCGATAATTCTCTGATTCAATCTTTTGACCATAAATAATTTGCTGGTCAAACCTGTTGAGTGTTTATTTTATCTTTTATCGCTTATTTTCACAGCGATTTCAAGTATGTTTAAAGCAAGTTTGCGAAAAATTCAATGTTTTTTAGCAAACTCATTGGTAATTTGTGGTTTAACTATTTCGCATTGCGAAGCTAAACCATGTACATCGCACCATTTACATGCAAAGTTTCACCTGATACGTACGCAGCGGCGTCAGATGCTAAATAACACACAGCTGCTGCAATCTCATCTGGCTGGCCTAAACGACCCGCAGGTACGTTTGCAAGCGTTGCTGCTTTTTGCTCATCTGTCAAATCATCCGTCATGTCTGTTTGGATGAATCCTGGTGCAACCACGTTAACAGTAATACCACGAGAAGCAACTTCACGCGCTAATGATTTAGAAAAACCGATAACACCCGCTTTAGCTGCCGCGTAGTTCGCTTGGCCAGCATTACCCATAGTGCCCACTACTGAGCCAATATTGATAATACGGCCGTTCTTTTTCTTCATCATTGGGCGAAGTACCGCTTTAGATAAACGGAAAATAGAACTTAAGTTGGTGTCGATAATATCGTCCCACTCGCTGTCTTTCATGCGCATTAATAAATTATCGCGCGTAATACCAGCATTATTTACTAAAACATCAATATCACCCAAATCGGCTTTAATTGCTGCTAATGTAGCCTCAATTGACCCAGGATCGGTGACGTTAAGCGCATAACCCTTACCGTTATCACCTAAGTATTCGCTAATTTTAGCCGCACCTGACTCGCTTGTCGCTGTGCCCGCTACCTTTGCGCCTTGTGCCACTAAGGTGTTTGCAATCGCTTTACCAATACCACGGCTAGCGCCGGTGATCAGGACAACTTTGCCCTCTAAAGAAAATAAATTACTCATATAATATACTCTTATTTAGCTGAATCGATTGATGCAAGGTCATTAACTGAGCCACACACCATCGCTTTATCAATGCGTTTTGCAAGCCCGGTTAGTACTTTACCAGGACCAAATTCATAACTTTGCGTTACGCCTTGTGCAACTAATGCTTGCACTGTTTCAGTCCAACGAACTGGGCTGTATAACTGACGTACTAATGCGTCTTTAATTGCATCGGCTGAACCTTCAGCTTTTACATCAACATTATTAATTACATCACACTTAGGTGAATTAAATGTTAAAGCCGCTAAATCAGCGGCTAATTTTTCAGCCGCAGGTTTCATAAGTTCACAATGCGACGGTACGCTGACCGATAATGGTAGCGCACGTTTTGCGCCGGCTTCTTTACAAGCTACTGATGCTCTATCTACTGCATCTTTATGACCGGCAATAACCACTTGGCCTGGCGAGTTATAATTAACCGGTGAAACCACTTCACCTTGTGCAGACGCTTCACATGCTGCTTTAATTTCGTCATCACCTAAACCAATAATAGCGGCCATAGAACCCACACCCGCAGGGACGGCTTCTTGCATGTATAAACCGCGATTTTCAACCAGTTTTACGGCTTCACTTAGGCTGATCACATCGCTACATACCAGTGCTGAGTATTCGCCTAGGCTATGACCTGCCATGACGACGTCTGCATCTGGATTTGCTGCTAACCAATGACGGTAAATAGCAACGCTTGCTGTTAATAAAGCAGGTTGAGTACGGTGAGTTTGATTTAGTTTTTCTTCTGGACCGTTAAGAACGAGATCTGCTAGGTCGTACCCTAGTGCGGTTGATGCTTCTGCAAATGTGGCTTTTACTATGTCTGAGCTTTCAAGTAGCTCGTTTAACATACCCACAGTTTGCGAGCCTTGACCTGGAAAAAGAAGTGCAATTTTTTGTGCCATAGTTTGCTCTTTTAATTAAACAAAATAAATAATGTGTAACACGGCACGTTAACTGTTATTCAACCGCCGTGTCTTTAGAATGTGTTTTTTCGAAGATAGCAGCGATTTTATCCGGAAGTTGACGTTCTACTTCTTTCACTGCTTCGTCGATTGCGGCATGAAATGCTTTAGCTGAGGCATTTCCATGGCTTTTAACAACAATACCGCGCAATCCTACCAGAGAAGCGCCGTTATACTGGTCGGGGTTCACTCTTTTATAGAGTTTTTTTATGATTGGCGCCAACATAAACGCCATGCATTTGTAAATGACGTGCTTTTCGAGAGCGCGAGTGAATTTTTTCATGATAAGTTTAGCAATGCCTTCACAGGTTTTAAGTGCAACATTGCCAACAAACCCCTCACAGACAATAACATCGGCTTTGCCAGAAAAAATATCGCTACCTTCACTGTAGCCAATATAATTAATCAGCTCGCTTTGCTGCATTAACTGCGCGGCTTGCTTAATTTCTTCATGGCCTTTTATATCTTCAGCGCCAATATTTAATAAACTGACTTTTGGGTTATCGCAGCCAAGTGCTTGGCCTGCAACCACTGAGCCCATAATGCCAAACTGATACAGCATTTGCGCATCACAATGCACATTAGCGCCTAAGTCGAGTAAGTAAACAGGATTTTTTCGTTCAGTAGGTACAGCAGAGATAAGTGCGGGACGTTTCACCCCTGGAAGCATTTTTAATACGTAATGCGCCATAAAAAATAGCGCCCCTGTATTGCCAGAACTAACACAGGCTTGCGCTTCACCCGATTTAACTAAATCAAGGGCAACACGCATTGAGGAATCTTTTTTTGAGCGTATAGCAACAGCGGGTTCGCAGGCATTGGTGACAACGTCATTACAATGGCGAATTATTAATCTAGGATGAGAAAGTGAATCGAGTGATTCTAATTGTTTAGCTATTACTTGCTCGTTGCCACATAAAATGAGTTTTAAGTTGGCATTAGCATTTACCGCGGAAACGGCTGCGGGGATAGATGAACGGGGGCCATAATCGCCCCCCATCATATCTAACGCTATGGTTAGATTGGTCAGCATATAAGCAATCTCTTAGTTAGAAATTACTTGAACGCCTTTGTAGTAACCATCTGCAGTCACATGATGACGACGATGAGTCTCACCAGATGTTTGGTCTACAGTTAAAGTTGGACCACTGATCGCATCGTGTGAACGGCGCATGCCGCGTCTTGCACGAGACTTTTTGCTTTTTTGTACAGCCATAGTCTTCTCCTAAGAATCTTTCTTAAGTTGTTTCAAAATATCAAATGGATTTGGTTTATCATCTTCCGCCTTTAAAACACCAAAGCTGGCAGGCTCTGCTGTATAACTGCATGAAGCTTCGTTGTGGGTAGGCACTAATGGCACAGCTAAAATAAGCTCGTCTTCGATTAACTCAAACACGTCTATTTCACCATTTTCATCAAGTGCTACTTCGTCGTAGCTTTCTGGAAGATCATCTGACTCTGCATCCAAACCGACTGGCGAATACACAAAGTCTTGATCCAAATCCAACCCTAAATCACCATTACAACGTTGACAAGTGACAGTTACGTGTGTGGACAAATTGCCACTAATCACAACTAAACCTTGCTCATCGTTTTTGCAATGAATTTTTACCGCTATTTCACCTACTTCTTCCTGGATAACCCCTCGTAAACGAGGAAGTTTCTCAAGCGGTACAATGCCGTCATACTTTAAACGGTGTTGCGCTGCTTTGCCCGGATGAAGGGTGATGGGAATTTTCACCTTTTGCATAGGGGCTGCATCATATAGATAGTTAGTGGGTTAGTCAAAGTAAAAAACCAATTTTACATTGTTTTTCACGTGTTTTACTCACGGATCTGATTTATCCTAACTCAATCTGATTTACGCTAGGAAAACATGCCATGAAGCACTCTCTTATATTAGCCTCAAGCTCACCTTTTAGGCAGTCTTTATTACAAAAATTTAATCTGCCTTTTGAAACGTTTTCGCCCGATGTTGACGAAACGCCTCACAGCAACGAAACACCTAACGATCTTGTTAAGCGTTTAAGCGAACTAAAAGCCGCAGCTGCGGTCGAGCATTTTGACCAAGGCTTAGCGATTGGCTCCGATCAGGTTGCTGTATTTAATGGCCAAATATTAGGTAAACCACACAATAAAGAAAACGCCATGAAACAACTCAGCTTATTTAGTGGGCAAACGATCACTTTTTTAACTGGCTTGTGTGTGTACGATATACACACTAAGCAAAGCAAAACCCTTGTTGAGCCCTTTAATGTAACCTTTAAAACGTTAACAACGGCGCAAATAAGTGCTTATTGCGATGCAGAGCAACCTTATAATTGTGCAGGAAGTTTTAAAAGTGAAGGCTTGGGTATTTGTTTATTTGAAAAGCTCAGTGGTGATGACCCAAATAGTTTAATTGGTTTACCACTCATTAAACTCAGCCAGTTATTGGCTGAGTTTGGCTTAGATGTATTAAGCGCAAAAACTAACTAAGTAAAAGTTGTTGCAACTGCTGATAGTTGTCAGCGGTTGCAATAGGCGTAAACTCGTTTAATTGCGCAGCGTTGTGCACGCCCATGGTTACCCCTAGTCTATCCATACCTGCAGCTTTTGCCATTGCCATGTCGATTTGGGTGTCGCCTATCATCAATGCTTCGTCGGCGCTAATAGCCAGCTCTTCAAGTAGTTGATAGAGCATATCGGGAGCGGGTTTTGATTTAGCGTCGTCACTGGTACGCGTGGCACTAAAAAAGTGACGCAACTGGCTCTCATCTAGAAGGCGTTCCAGTCCTATTCGGCTTTTACCTGTGGCAACCGCCAATATTACGCCTTGATTTTTTAACGCAGTGAGTACCTGTGCAACGTGATCAAACACCGGTGTTGGGGTGGTATCAAGCGCATACTGCTGTTTATAACCTGCAATAAGCGCTTCGTGATGCTCACTGTAATCAGGAAACAAGGTCGCTATTGCGTTTTCAAGCGACAAACCAATAATATTTTTACTGGCCGTATCGCTCGGCGGTTCAATATTGAGTAACTGTGCACTTTTGCGGATACAATTAACTATTTTGCTAATTGAATCCATAATGGTGCCGTCCCAATCAAAAATCACCAGCTTATAGTTTTTCATGGTGGGTGAGATCACGCTTTTGCTGCTCTAAGTTTAACTAAACAACTTGATAGTGCTTTGTCTAGTGGTGCTTCTACTCGCATGGTGGTTTCGTTTTTAGGGTGGTAAAAACTTAAATCATGGGCGTGTAAAAATAAGCGGTTTAAACCACGTTTACGCATTGACTCGTCAAACCCTTGATCGCCATATTTGTCATCACAAGCAATAGCATGACCTTGACACTGAGTATGCACACGAATTTGGTGAGTACGACCGGTTACAGGGGATGCTTGTACTAATGAGCAATCGTTAAAACGCTCAAGCACTTTAAAGCGGGTATGCGACGGTTTGCCCTCAGTGTTATCAACACGTACTACGCGCTCACCCGATTTTAGGGTGTTTTTGCGCAAGCCTTCAGTCACATTTTTTGTTTTAGAGTCCCATTGCCCCTCAACAAGTGCCCAATAATTTTTTTCCATGGTTTTTTCGCGTAATTGCTCATGCAAGGCAGTCAGCACAGAGCGGCGCTTAGCAATGAGTAAACAACCTGAGGTATCACGGTCTAAACGATGCACAAGCTCAAGGCTACGCTCTTCTGGGCGTAAAACACGTAATGCTTCAATAAGGCCATAGCTTAGGCCACTGCCGCCATGCACAGCCATACCCGATGGCTTGTTAATAACCATCAGGTATTTGTCTTCAAATAGAATATCGTCTTCAAGGCGCGTTACTTTATCGAGTTTTGAAGGCACAAACTCTTCACGCTCTGACACTCTGATTGGTGGTATACGAATAACGTCGTCTAGCTGCAATTTATACACAGGTTTAATGCGTTTTTTGTTTACACGCACCTCACCTTTACGAAGAATTTTGTAAACTGCGCTTTTAGGCACCCCTTTTAAATGGGTAATAAGAAAGTTATCAATACGCTGACCTAGGTGGTCTTCGTTGATAGTGACAAAAGTTACTTGTAAGCCGGTTTTTTCTGACATTGCCTAATCACTGATTTAAGTAAAATAATTTAGTTGCTAACACAGTTATAATAGTGGGATAATCAGCAACGCAAATATTTCGTATTTGCAAATAACAACGGTGCTTTTTAACACATTAAAACATTCGTGATGCACATTCTGGGTAACCGATCATACAGATCCGAGTTAAGTTTTCCAAAGCTTTTATACATACCCAGTTAACACGTGCGCACAACTAACGGCAATGCGCGTAATATATTGCTGCTTAAGTTTGAACATGAATTGATTTTTAAAGTGATAATAAAAGCAATGAACAGATAATTTGTCTGATAGTGGCGGCGTAAAAAAACGCCGTTCAGAATTCGCTCAAATATTGTAGTACCGTACAGCAGCTTATTTAGAACTAAAAAAATCTAATAAATAAGCGTTCATTAACATCGGTAGCGATTTTTGCTCATAAAAACGATAACGGTAGTTTAAAAACAAAACTATGGTTTGAAGCTAAAGAGCCCTACGTACCTAATATGAATGCATTTAATAAGATTGTTATGACAGGCCAACTTCTGGATAAAACGAGTATTGAGCTAAACAGCCGACACGTTTGTATCCTCTTAGAATTTAATAGCGTGATTACACCCTATTGTTTGCCGGCATTTAAAATACTGCTTACTAAATACAGAGCCGTTCCGTTAAAGACCCAGTCGTGAGACTGCACATTCTAAAAATAGGAACACCTGAACAGGCGAGAAAACATCGTCATGTCAGCGACACAAACTAGTAGAGTAACATTATGAAACGTATGCTAATCAATGCAACGCAGCAAGAAGAAATGCGCGTAGCACTGGTTGACGGCCAGCGCCTATATGATTTAGATATAGAAAGCCCAGGTCACGAACAGAAAAAAGCCAATATTTACAAAGGTAAAATCACACGTATTGAACCATCTTTAGAAGCAGCATTTGTTGATTACGGTGCTGATCGTCATGGTTTCCTTCCTTTAAAAGAAATTGCCCGTACTTACTTCCCGCAAGGTTATACCTTTCATGGTCGTCCAAATATTCGCGACGTGATCAAAGAAGGTCAAGAAGTTATTGTACAAGTTGATAAAGAAGAGCGCGGCCAAAAAGGGGCAGCACTGACTACCTTTATCAGCGTGGCAGGTAGTTATTTAGTACTTATGCCTAACAACCCTCGCGCTGGCGGTATTTCTCGTCGTATTGAGGGTGATGAGCGTACTGAACTTAAAGAGTCGCTAAGCCGCTTAGAACTACCTAAAGGTATGGGCTTAATTGTACGTACAGCGGGTGTTGGTAAATCGTTTGAAGAACTAAACTACGATTTAAAAGCATTATTAGTCCACTGGGAAGCCATTCAACAAGCGGCAGACAGTGCTAAAGCACCATTTTTAATTCACCAAGAAAGCAACGTAATTTTCCGTGCAATTCGCGATTATTTACGTCGTGACATTGGCGAAATTTTAATTGATAAGCCTCGTGTTTTTGAAGAAGCTAAAGCGCACATAGAGCGCTTTCGTCCTGATTTCATGAGTCGCGTTAAGCTTTATCAAGGTGACACACCGTTATTTACGCATTACCAAATTGAAAGCCAAATTGAGTCTGCGTTCCAACGTGAAGTGCGCTTACCTTCAGGTGGTTCTATTGTAATTGACCCTACTGAAGCACTTACCTCTATCGATATCAACTCGTCTAAAGCAACAAAAGGCGGCGATATTGAAGAAACAGCGCTTAACACCAATCTAGAAGCGGCAGATGAAATTGCACGTCAACTTCGTTTACGTGATTTAGGTGGCTTAATTGTTATCGACTTTATTGATATGACACCTCCACGTCATCAACGTGAAGTAGAAAACCGCTTAAAAGATGCTGCTCGCCCAGATCGTGCGCGCGTACAAATTGGTAAAATTTCTCGCTTTGGCTTACTTGAAATGTCGCGCCAACGCCTACGCCCTTCACTAGGTGAAGCAAGCCAAGGTGTTTGTCCACGTTGTAGTGGTCAAGGTACTATTCGTTCTAACGAATCAATCGCATTGTCTATTCTTCGTTTAATTGAAGAAGAAGCGATTAAAGACAACACCGCTCAAGTTAATGCTCAAGTGCCTGTTGCTGTTGCCGCTTATTTATTGAATGAGCAACGTCGTAGCGTTCACCGTATTGAAAAGGATCATAAGTGTGATGTAGTGATTATTCCTAATCAACACATGGAAACACCTCACTACGAAGTAATGCGTTTACGTAAAGATGAAACGCTTGAAACTGTAAGCTACGAGCAAGTTATTGCGCCTGAGCCTGAAGCATTTGAAATGTCTAAATCGCAAGCGGCACCTGTTCGTGAAGAGCCGAAGCTTAAAGGCGTCGTTATGCCTTCAACGCCTGCTCCACAAGCGGCAGCAAAAGCTGCGCCGGTAGTAGAAGCAAAAGCTGAAATTGGTTTATTTGCCGCATTAGGTAAATGGATTAAGTCGTTATTTGGGTCTGATACTGAGCAAAAATCAGAAAAACAGACTGAAAAGCAATCGCAAGATCGCCCTAGTAATAACCGTGGTAATGATAATCGTCGTCGTAATAACAACCAACGTCGTCGTAATAATAACCCTCGTAATAAACCGCGTAACGAACGTACTGCAGACACTGAAGCTAAAAATGAGTCGGCGCCTGTAAATGATACGCAAGAAAAGAATGAGAATCGCAATAAGCGCCGTCGTAATTCAAATACGCGTAAACGTCCTGAGCATAAAACTGAAGATAAAACGCAAGTAAAAGCAGAGGCAACTCAAAATGCGGATACTGCAGTTAAATCTGATAAGAATGCTGAACCAAAAGAGCAAAAGCCTAAGGTACGTCGTCAACGTCGTAATTTACGTAAAAAAGTTCGCGTACAAGACGAAAGCACAGAGCAAGTTCAAACTACTGTACAAGCTGTTGAGCAACCAGTGGCTAAAGAAGACAAGCCACAAGTGAAAGAGCAAGCACCTGTTGTTGAAAAGCAAGCGCCGGTATCAGATGAAAAAGCACCTGCACCTGCTAAAGAACAAACAGAAGCTGTTGTTGATGCAAACGATAATGTGGCAAAACAAGATGAAGAGCAAGAGCAAACACGTACTCGCTCACGTCGTTCACCACGTCATCTTCGTGCATCAGGTCAACGTCGTCGTCGTCCTGAAGGTGAAGGCACGCAAGAGAAGTCTGATGAAGCGCCTGTTTTCATTCCAGTTGCGGATCAAGCCGCTGCTGAATACGAAGCAGAGCTAAAAGCAAAAGCACATAAAACGGCCGTTGATGCCTCTGATGCAGTTGAACAAAACATTGTTGAAGAAGACTTAGCGAAAGCTGAAGAACCAGTAAAAACTGAAGAACCAGTAAAAGCTGAAGAACCAGTAAAAGCTGAAGAACCAGTAAAAGCTGGAGAACTAGTAAAAGCTGAAGAACCAGTAAAAGCTGAAGAACCAGTAAAAGCTGAAGAACCAGCAAAAGCTGAAGAGCCAGTGAAAGCTGAAGAACCATTAAAAGCTGAAGAACCAGTAAAAGCTGAAGAACCAGTAAAAGCTGAAGAACCAGTGAAAGCTGAAGAACCAGCAAAAGCTGAAGAACCAGTAAAAGCTGAAGAACCAGTAAAAGCTGAAGAACCAGTAAAAGCTGAAGAACTAGTAAAAGCTGAAGAAGTTGCTGTTGAAGCTGAAACAGCACCGGTTAGCGCTACTGAAACACCTGTAGAAGCGAAAGATGCGCCTGTGGTTGAAAATAAACCTAAGACAGTTTCGCAAGCGAGTTCAGCTAATGCAAACGCTAAAACTGTGATTACAGCAGGACATGCAAATGCGCCAATGGCACAGCCTACGCCTGTAGCCGATAGCAAAATCAAGCATATATCGGTTGCAATGGCACATGACAAACGTGAGTTAATCCCTGACAGCGGCCTTCGCCCTGGCTCGGTAAAACCTGCCAGTCGTGCAAGCTCAGCGATGACTAAAACGCTGAGTGCTGAATAAGCACTGAGTTTAGCTCAAAGCATAAAAAGCCGCGTTAATTTATTTTAACGCGGTTTTTTTGTCTGGCATTTATGTAACTGGCAACGGGGTTCGGGTAAAGTCGAAAGTTAGCGGGCTACGGGGATCGGGCTTCGAGCCTGATCCCTAACCCCTTAGCTCGCAACTTGCTGTGAGCAAGATCTATGTCTACAGCTATTCCTAACACCTAAAACATGCGCAAGTTAAACTCCCGCCTACGGATAAGGTCAACATCGAGGTTTATTGTAGATACCATCTCTCTTTATAGGCTTCAAGATCGTATTTAACTTTCTTGGAGCTTAAACGCTTCTTGATTTTTT
>NZ_JALNTK010000001.1:58208-244094 GCF_023161865.1 Pseudoalteromonas sp. 2CM36K | reverse complement strand
AGCAGCTTTAAACCACACACGTCATCAAAAGTTTGCGACTGCTCCCACTGCGTTGCTGTATGTTTAAAAAGGTGTTTCATGGGCGCTGCGCCTAGCTTTTCTTTCCCTTTTATAATACTGCTCGTCGCCAATGGTGGAAGCTCGCCTTTAGCGTCAGGAAAAGCGAGCTCTAGTTTGTCACAGACTTCAGATATTGAGCGGTTTCTTAATAAACCAATCCCTAATACAAGCCAAGCAGCTTGCTCGGCGGGGAAACGTCGTTTACGCACAGAGGCTCTCCCTGTTTGAGTAACGGCTGCTTCAATCCACTCAAGGGGAATATGCTTAGTAAACGAATCAATATCACGATCTTGGCTAAACTCAGTAGTAAGGTGTAATTCTTTAATAAATTCAGACATAAAAATAGGCCACAACTTTTGTTGTAGCCTATTATGAAGCCTCTGAAAGATCGTTCAATTAACTTAAACGATCCGCATTACAACGAGTGTGCGGTTTTTTTATTGCTAATAAGCTAAAACTTATTATTGGTTACTTACATACATCAGCAACAGCGTTAGCAAAGTAATCGATGTTTGCTTGACTAATTCCCGCTACGTTTACACGGCTAGAGCCTACAATATAAATACCGTAGTCTTTTTGTAGACGCTCGATTTGCTCTTTATTAATACCTAAGAAAGAAAACATACCGTGTTGGCGGTCTATAAATGAGAAGTCTTGAGCAATGTCTTTGGCTGCAAGGCTGTCTTTAATTAAACTACGTAAACCATTAATACGGTTACGCATTTCATCAAGTTCACTGTGCCATAACTGCGTTAACTCTGTGCTGCTTAAAATGGTGTTTACAATGTCTGCACCGTGCGCTGGCGGCATAGAATAAATGCTACGTACCACACTTAATAATACCGAGTTTGAAATATCAGCGGTTGCACTGTCTTTTGCAATAATTGAACACGCACCAATACGCTCACGGTATAAGCCAAAGTTTTTAGAACATGACGAACAAATGATCAACTCTTCAACCGCATTGGCTAAAATACGTAAACCATTCGCATCTTCTTCTAAAGAAGAACCAAAACCTTGGTATGCAATATCAATTAATGGCGTAAAGCCCACATCTTTTGCAAGTTCAGCAATGGTATTCCATTGTGTTTCGTTTAAATCCATACCACTTGGGTTGTGACAACATGCATGTAATAACACAACATCGCCCTTAGGCACCTGTGTTAATGTTTCAACCATTTCATCAAACAATAAATCTTTGTTTTCGTAGTCGTAGTATGGGTATTCTTTAACCGTTAAGCCTGCAGCTTCAAATAAGCTAATGTGGTTAGCCCACGTTGGGTTAGTAACCCATACAGTAGCGTTTGGGTTACAACGTACAATAAATTCTGCTGCAACACGAAGTGCGCCTGTACCACCAGGTGCTTGTGCTGTGCGTACGCGATTAGCTAATAATGCCGGGTGCTCACCAAGAAGAAGATTTTCCATTTGTTGACAGTAATCTAAGTTACCAGCAAGACCAATGTAAGATTTGCTCATTTCATTTTCTAAACGAAACGCTTCTGCTTTTTTTACTGACTTTAATACCGGGGTATTCCCCTGCTCGTCTTTATATACACCAACCCCTAAGTCAATCTTATTTGGGTTAGTATCTTGCTTATAGGCCGCCATAAGGCCAAGAATAGGGTCTGTTGGTAATGGTTTTAATACTGAGAACATTGACTATCTCTTCGTTATTTAGGGGTTAGCTGTTGCGCTAAGCTTAACATAAAAAGTCACTCGATTGACCAGTGTTATTTACACTAAAAAGTGAGGAATTTTAATACAGCATGCAATTAATAAGGCGAGTGTCGTATTATCAAAAAAATCCGTGCTAAAGGCTTCGCCATCGACAATGCCAATGCACTGCTTTTGCGCATTAAATAGTGGTAAACAGGCCTCTGCTTTTACTTTCGGATCGCAGGTATAATACTCACCACCCGCGGCTAAATATTGCTCAACATTATTAATAACACGTCCTTTACCACTGAGTGCCACTTGCACATTATTACTGCCGGTTGCAAATTCAGCTGTGAGCGGAAATAAAGGGCGACTCGGTGCACCAAAATAAGCGAGCTTTAATAACTGCTCGCCTTCAGGGGTGGCCGTATTTTGATAGATGCCATACCAATCTAATTGGGTGTTTTCGATTACATAGTCAACAATCAACTGAAGTTGCGCTAACTTTGCTGTTGTTTGCGTATTTTGGCTAACGTAATCGTTTAAATTAAACGGCTCATCTTGCAAGTAGCCGAACAAACTACATGCGCCACCTTCACCGAGTTCTGGAATTTGATACTGCCAACGCACGGCCGGTGCAGCATTGCTATTTAAGTACTGCTCAAGCTTTTCTAGCTCAGCGTTAATTAACTGTTGCTCTACATTAAGCTGAGCTTGCTCTAAATAAAAATTTATCATTTGGCCATCCATACATCTATAATGCCGAGATAGTAGCATGGATATTTTTATAGCGCGAGCCAATTTAAAGCGCTTTTTAAAATCCTTAAGCACTTTTATTCATAGATATAATTGCGGTATTTAAACTGGTCGCTTTATCTTTGGGCATTAAAAGGTGTTCAGCTTAGGCGCAAAAATTACGCCTTTGCGTCACAAATTTGTTATTATTTACTCCAATATTAGATTCAATCTTAGATAGGTTAATTATGAGTGATAATCACTTAGTGTATTCAACAGCAACAGGGCGAATTGATCAGCCAAAGCCAGAAAAAGAACTGGATGTAAAACTATTTAAAGACGGGTCTATTCGCATAGAGCGTCAAAGCAAAGGTCGAAAAGGTAAAGGCGTAATGCTAGTTGTAGGATTAGATCCCCAACAGCACGATTTAAAAAAGTTAGCAAAAACAATAAAAAGTAAAATGGGCCAAGGTGGCGCAGTAAAAGAAGGAGTTATTGAAGTACAAGGTGATGATCGCGATAAGTTAAAGGCGATTTTAGAAGGATTAAAGTTTAAGGTAAAAATTGCGGGTGGTTAACCCGCAATTTTGTTTTATTCAGAGACTTTTAACACAGCTAATTGATCAAACAACATTGGGATATCGGCTTCGGCAACGGGCTTACTAAAGTAATAGCCTTGCACAATAAAACAATTATTATTTTGTAAAAATTCAACTTGCTCTATTGTTTCAACCCCTTCAGCAACCACATCAAGCTTAAGCTTTTGTGCCATCGCAATAATCGCAGCGGTGATCTCCATATCATTATCATCTTCAGGGATATCTTTAACAAACGAGCGGTCAATTTTAAGAATATCGACAGGAAAACGTTTAAGGTAACTCAACGAAGAATAGCCCGTACCAAAATCGTCAATAGAAATTGAAATACCCAGCTTTTTCAATTGATGTAACTGATCAATAGCCGCCTCAACATTACCCATTAGCATGCTCTCAGTCAGCTCAAGGTGCAGGCTTTTAGCTTTAATTTGCGTCTCTATGATTATTTTTTTCAGCATAGGTACTAAGCTTGCGTCTTTAAACTGCCTTGCTGACAGGTTTATCGACATGTTGCTCGCTCTACCTTGTTGCTCTAGTCGTTTAGTAAACTCACATGCTTGTTGTAACACCCACTTACCTAGTTCCACAATTAAACCCGTTGCCTCAGCAATAGGAATAAATTTGGTGGGTGGAATGAATCCCTGCGTAGGATGGAACCAGCGAAGCAATGCTTCATACCCTACTACACTATTATCGCGACAATCAACTTGTGGCTGATAATGCAGTGTGAGTTGTTTTTCTTTAATTGCATGGCGCAACTCATTTTCGAGGAATAATCGCTCATTGGCGGCTGCATTTAGATCTTGGCTGTAAAAGTGGAACGTATTACGCCCTTTCGCTTTTGCTTCATACATGGCTAAATCGGCATGTTTTAATAACTGATCTTCTTCTAGGCTATCAAATGGCGCCAAGGTAATACCAATACTGGCAGTAACAATCACTTCGTTACTACCTAATTTTATTGGCTGATTTAACGTTTTTTGAATGGTGTCAGCGACTTCCGATGCTTCTTTTTGATGCTCAATACCACTGAGTAATACCGCAAACTCATCACCGCCTAAACGAGCTATAGTATCTTCTGCTCGTAAGCGCTGCTTTAAGCGCGTTGCCACTTCAACCAATAGTTGATCGCCTGCATCGTGACCTAAAGTATCGTTAATACGCTTAAATTCATCCAAATCAAAGTAAAATAAAGCAAACGAGTAACGCCCTCTTTCAGCAAGCGCCATCGACTTTCTAAGCTGCATTCTAAAGAATGTACGATTAGCAAGCCCGGTTAATGTATCGAAGTAAGCGAGCTGTTCCATTTTGCGTTGGCTTTCTTTTACAAATGAAATATCTTGCGCTGAAGCAACGTAACTGGTGATTTTTCCACCATCTTCACGAATAGGTGACACACTCAGCGATACCCATATGGGTGGCTTGTTTTGCGCTTCAATAAGGGTATCCCCTCGCCAGTAATTACGGTTGCGCAAATCAATGTCAATGTCCTCTACCAACATGGTCATTTCATTAGCAATAATAGTCAGAAGTGGCTGGCGCAGGAAATCACTTTCTGCAAAGTCGGTCATTTCCAGCATTTTTGGATTAACATATTCAATCACAAAGTTTTCATCGGTGATCACCACACCTGTGCCCGAGAAGGCAACCGCTTTAGACAAGCGAATTGCAGCCTTTTCTGCAATTTCTTTTTCTATTATGCGCTGGTTTAAGCCATCGATAAGTTTGCGGATTTCAATGGTCATATCTTTGAATGAACCATTAAGCGTACCGATTTCATCTTTATTTTCTTTTGGAAAATCAATTTCTAACTGGCCTTTACCAAAATTAGTAACCGCATAAACCAATGAATGCAGGCGTCTTAAAACTAGTTGATAAAGTGCTTGGTGTAATAACAAAGCAACTAAAATGGCATACAGAATAAACAAGCCAAAAAACTTTAGTTTTAAGTCTTTCAGTGCCGATAGTGTAGAAGAGCGCTTTTTATATACGCCCACGTACCAGTTTACACCTTCAACTTTATGGATATTTATAATGTAGTCTTCACCATTTAATGAAAACGAGTCGGCATATTCCGGCAATTGTATTTGCCTTGCATTATCAATAACTCGCTTTAGCTCAGGAGAAATAAAATCGCCAGATAGCAACTTTTTTCCCGCCTCTCCGTATTGGGTATAACTATCGGCTCCTAAATTTGGGTGCGCCAATAGCTGCCCTTGCTTATCGAACACCACTAACTGTTTTTCTTTTCCGCCAACGGGCAATTGCGATATGAGAGAGTCGAGAGAAATATCACTACCCGTAACTCCTAAAAACTCATCATTTTTATAAATAGGTACAATTAAACTAACGACCCACTTATTCCAAACGCCATCGTAATACACTCGTGACCACAGCGGCTCGCGTTGTGGATTTGTTAACGATTTTGCGTAATTAAAACTTTTGCTTTGATTAAAGGTGTAATCTCCGGGGACATTGAGTGCCCAATTTGGTGGCGCAACACGGATAAAATTATCTTTGGTGATCAGGTAAAAATTATAAAAATCTTGAATTAACGTGGGGGAAATCACTTTCCAAAGCGATTCAGAATCTGCAATTAACTGTTTATAAAAAGGAGAATAAGCATTTTCGGGAATGAACGCCGCAGATAAGCCATCGGCAGATGCACTGCGCACAGAACCATCATTGGTGACTTGCATAGTCGGGGCATTGTTATTCTTAAATGATAATTGCCCCTCAAATAACTGCTCGCTAACAACAATATTAGCTTGCTCAGCTATTTTAACTTTGGTCGCTATCAAATTATTAAACTGGTTTATTAATAATTCATTTGATTGCTTTAATACCTCATGCTCTTCAAATACAAGCTGTTTCTCTTCTGATTTGAGCATTAATGCAGCCGCACAAATACCAGCAACTAAACAAATGCCAGAGATCAACAGTGATAACTTGACACTGAGTGAGTTTATTCCGAATCGAGATGGAGGGCGTCGATACACAAAAGGCCAACCTTATTTATAATTATTATTTTTGCGAGTTGTAGAAATATACCAGAACTTAAATCAGAATTATAAATTATTTATAAACGTTTAAAAAATAACACCTTTTGTACACATATTAGGTAAAAATAGCCACATCAGGTAAGTGCTTGTTGACATTAGAGGTTACTCTTCATACATTAAGGGCATGAATATAAAATACTCACTTACTTTCTTATCTTTTTTTAGCTTCTTTATATAGAAGAGGCTTCCCTGTTTGTGAGATAAAATCAATCGAATAGTAAAGCCTCCCAACTGGGAGGCTTTTTTGTTTACGCTGTTAAATACAGTGACGTTTTTGGAATGAGGAAAACCAAATGAGCAATGATGTTTTAGACACGCTTAGGCACGATATAAATGAAATCGATTCTGACCTACTTGTGTTATTAGCGAAGCGACGCCGTATTAGCCATGGTGTTGTTGAATATAAGATAGCGAATAATAAACCAATTCGTGATGAAGCACGTGAATTAGCATTACTCGAAAAATTAATCGGTTATGGTAAATCTCTTGGTTTAGATGCCTACTATGTAAATAATGTTTTTCAAACCATATTGGAAGACTCTGTATTACATCAACAAGCCATGCTTCAAAAGAATTTAAACCCCGATGCACTGAGCGAAACCCATCGCGTAACCTATTTAGGCGGACAAGGATCTTACAGTCAACTTGCGTGTCATAAGTACTTTAGTCGCCGACCAGGCAAATTAATTGAAATTGGCTGTAGTTCTTTTGATGAGATCACCGGTAAAGTAGAAAATGGTCAAGCTGACTTTGGCTTACTGCCTATCGAAAACACTAGCTCAGGTAGTATTAATGAAGTATTTGATTTGCTGCAGCATGCACAAGTCTCTATTGTAGGTGAAGTTACTCATAGCGTTGAGCATTGCTTATTAGCAGCACCAGGAACTGAGCTGAACCAATTAACTAAAGTCTTTGCGCATCCGCAACCCTTTGCCCAGTGTAGCCGCTTTTTACAGGGCCTTGGCGAACTTCAGCATGAAACCTGCGATTCAACATCGAGTGCATTAAAATCAGCACTTGAAACACCTAACAGTGCGGCTATTGGCTCTGCACAAGCAGGTAAAAATGTAGGGCTTGAAGTGATCAAGGCGAATCTTGCTAATCAAAAAGAAAACCATAGTCGCTTCATTGTGGTTGCACGTAAACCGCTACATGTATCTAAACAAATCCCCACTAAAACCAGTTTAATTATGGCAACTAAGCAACAAGCAGGCTCACTCGCCGATGCGCTGATGATTTTTAAACAGCATAATATAAATCTAGTAAAATTAGAGTCTCGCCCTGTACCAGGAAATCCATGGGAAGAAGTATTCTATGTAGATTTAGAAGCGAACCTTGCTGATAGCCAAGTGAAACATGCGTTAGAAGAGCTTAAAGAGCATACCCAATATGTGCGCGTATTAGGTTGTTATCAAAGCGAGTCTTTACAAGCTGTAAGTGTAGATAGTTAAGTATTACGTCTGAGTGTAAATGGATTCACACTCAGATACTAACTATGCCAAGCGGTCGAAATTTGCACTTTAAGTTAAGTTGACATCTATTATAAGGAAATAAAACAATGCAAACAAAATTTATAGCTCTTCTTTTACTACTTACTCCCCTGCTTACGCCTGCCGCTCCTATACCAACAGGGAAATCTGATGGACTTATTTGTTCTTCATATATTGGTGGTAAAGTTAAGGTTTGCCCTGAAAATATTCACGACTATATCAATAATAAAACTGGTATTCCTATTTACCATGCTTGCGACAATGGCGAAGCTTTATGTATTGGTGAAGGTTATCCATACAATGACTTTCGTGAACTTCATACTATTTATGATATTGATAATAACCAAACAAAAAAAATACAAGTAACTATTACCCCAACGTTACTCGATTCTCTTGGCCGCAGCACCTTACAACAGGGCCGAAAAATCATTTCTGAGATTGCTCCTACCCCACAAGAAAAACAGTTCACCAATGAATTATTCTTAGCAGTAAACTCTAAACAGAAACTAGCAAAACAATTAACACTTACTGTGCAAGGAAGTTATGCAACTGATGCCTCAGGAGTAACCACTGATATACTGACAAGTTCATTACTATCTTGCAAAACAGCACTCAACTACCTTAACAATGACGTTAATTGCATGGGTGATTTAAACAAAGATATTGATTTATCAGTTCAAGATAATGCGGTATTTAATTCCTTTATTTCAGCTTTACAAAAAGCCCAAGGGTTAATAAATGTTGTGACTGTTGGCAGCATTGATTATTCTGATTTACAAAAGTTGAATCAGTTTATTGTTATTTTGTATTACGATGACGGTTCTAAATTAGCTATTAATGTCGAGTTCAAAGAAGGGGCGATAGAAATTAAATTAAATAAAGACGCATCGCGTACATCTAAAGGGCTAACTTTTTTACAATTTATAGAAGGTAACACCAATAAAGCCACCTCATATGGTGAAGCAAAATCTATGGCTAATTCAAAGTATAATAGTGGTTTTGGCTGTGCACCAACGCGATTTGATAATGGCGTCACCGCAAAATTAGTAAATACAATAATAATCAAAAAACCCGATGGAACGGAGCGTCATATAAATATTTATAAGCTAGTTAATGAATTTGTAGTATTTAATCAGTGCTAAGTATGAAACTTTGCAAGGCTGGACATAAACCTCCAGCCTTCATTTATTATTAATCTAGAACCTTAGCGTCGTTCGCTTTATTTAATAAACTACGGCTTTGGGTTAAAAAGTGCGCCGTTGAATCCGAGAAATAAGACTTTGCATCAGCAAAAGCATCAATTAATGCGGGCTTATCCCCAGCTTTTAGCTTTTCAAGCGTTTGCGAAAACAAAGACTGATACTGCGCCAATAAGCTTTCGACATTATCAAATTGCGCTAACATAATATCGGTGTATAGCTCTGGCGATTGTGCAAATAAACGGCCAACCATCATTAGCTCTAACTGATATATAGGTGATGAACAACTTCTTAGCTCGGCGAGTGTGTGCCCCTGTTTTGCTAAAAACTGACCATACACAAAGGTGGTTAAATGGCGCATCACCTGAATAATTTGCATCGCTTCATCGTGTTTTTTAGCATCAAGTTCAACCAACTGACAACCCCATATTTGTAGCTGTTTTAATAACCCTTGTGCCATTTCAGGATTACGCCCTTCACATACCACCACAGTTTGTTTCACCCAATGAGAAATATCAGGACCAAACATGGGGTGTAAGCCAACAACAGCGCCATTGTGAACTTTTTTGAGCACATTTAACGGCGCTTGTTTAACCGATGTAATATCAACCAGCAAACAATCATCATCGAGTTTAGGTAACGCGTTAACAACCGTTTCAAGAGCATTTATTGGTACACTGATCATCACCAGTTTTGCACCTTTTAGAATATCCGCAGTCTGTGATCGCTGCGCCTTATCTAAAATTTTGACTTCGTAACCCGAGCGCTGAAATTGTTTTGCAAATAACTGCCCCATTGCCCCTTCACCACCAACAATAACAATTGGCGATAATTGTGGGTCGGCACAGGCTAATTTGGCTTGTTGATTTTGATAAGCTTCACGCATCATGCGTCTGAGAATGTCTTCGACTAAATCAGGATTTACACCTTGATTAATAGCCTCTTGACGTCGTGCAGCTAATAAATCAGCTTCTCTATCGGGTGCATGTAGTGGCGCACCAGTTTGTTGTTTTATTGCGCCAATTTGTTGAGTAATACCATTGCGCTTTGCAAGTAAGGCAACCAGTTGCGCGTCGCATTCATCTATACTTGTTCTTAGCTGCACTAAATCACTTATCTCTGCCACGTTCTCATTCCATCCAAAAAAGCAAAATCGTAAATTAAAACTTACAAAAAAGTAAACTAATCAATACGATAAATACTAACAGGATACGTTAGGGGTTAAAAGGCTAATTAGTGAAAAGATCAGTATGAGTCACTCAACTGCGACCAAGGTAGGATAATTAAATGAATAGAACACAGCTTGCGTAAAGTGAATTAAAAAGCATATAAAATGTAAGTCTATGCCGAGTTTAAACAATGAAAATTAAAGTGGCTTAATAGCCACTTTAATTAGCATTTTTTATCTAATATTCCAATGCCATAGCCGCAAGCGACATAACACTGTCGAATGATTCTGCGCCAGCGATAAATAGGCCATTATGGCAAAACATAGCATCATCGATACCGGTTACCGCTTGAAATTCATCATCCGATAATCCTGCCCATGGTGCAGGTAATGACTTTCTGTCTTCAAAAGAGCCTAATTCTGCAGGCACCGTTTGCACTATCCACTTGCCTGAATGAGATGGGTAAACGACAAATAATGCCTCATCAGATAAACTATGTACGGTTTTTTTCCACGGAGTATAGCGCTCTAATACGATTAATCGAGGATCATCAGCTTGTTTTATTGCTTGAGCAACAATCTTTTTAGCATTTAAACCACCTCGGGCAGAAGCTACAAAACGAATCAGTAAAGTGTGTGCAAATTCAACCGCTTGATCAAAAGCAGCATCAAAATCACTTTCCTCTTCCCATGTTGGGTTAAACATAGAAATTGTTTGGCTTAAGCTAATGCCTGTAGCAACCCCTTCAACATGACCACAATCAATGGCATCAATAGTTGATACAAGCCCTGCATCCACCGCATTCGCCACATCTTGGTTATCATCACATATTGCTAAGCCATATTTCTTCCACACCAAGCCAAATGACGAAAAAGGAATACCATTTTCACGAGCACCAGCACCGCCGCGCTGATGGTGATCAAATCGGTCAGTTTGTGGGTCATATTGACCACCAACATCAATAACCACATCGGCGTCATTAATAATCGAATTATCGCGTGTGCGGATCAGGGTAAAAGAAGGGAAAATAATTTTAAGTGCAGCGATACTAAAAACATCATCTGCGTGAAAATTGCCGTTGTGTGTAACTATCGTTTTATCATTCATTTTTGTACATCATTTTTGCAAGAAGTGAGAAGATAATGTGATTTGAAGTGAACCACACTTTAACGCATGCAGGTTAAGGTGTGTATTGGTTTTTGAATGTAGCGATATAAAAACCGCAATAGTATTAAAACCAAAACGGGTTGCAACCCAAAGGTTGCAACCCGTTTTTTTGCGTTGATAAACAGCGCGTATTAGTTAAGTTTTTCTCTAATACGTGCAGATTTACCAGAACGCTCACGTAGATAGTAAAGCTTAGCACGACGAACCGCACCGCGACGCTTAACTGTTACGCTATCAATAAGAGGGCTGTGCGTTTGGAATACACGCTCAACACCTTCACCGTTCGAGATTTTACGAACTGTGAATGCTGAGTGAAGACCACGATTACGCTTAGCGATTACAACACCTTCAAAGGCCTGTAGACGCTCTTTAGCACCTTCTTTTACTTTTACCTGTACAACTACTGTATCACCAGCGCCGAATGCAGGTACGTCTGTTTTAAGCTGCTCTTCTTCAAGCGCTTTAATAATATTTTGGTTTACTTTTGCCATTATGTTTCTCACTTTCCTAGGTGTAACTGTCTTCTAGCCACAAGCTTTTTGGTACTCTTGCTGAAATTTCGCGAGTAATACCGCTTGCTCCTCAGTCAGAGCTAGGTTATGCAACAAGTCAGGACGGCGAAGCCAAGTTCTACCTAATGACTGCATAAGCCGCCATTTTGCTATCTCTTGGTGGTTTCCGCTGAGTAATACAGCAGGCACCTGTTTGTCGTCCAATGTTTCTGGCCGTGTATAGTGAGGACAATCTAGCAAGCCATCCGAAAATGAATCTTGCTCTGCTGACTGGTTGTGTCCTAAAACCCCTGGCACTAATCGCGCTACTGCGTCAATTAATGTCATGGCAGGTAGTTCACCCCCACTCAAAATAAAATCACCAATTGACCATTCTTCGTCAACGTACGATTCTATTATTCTCTCGTCTATACCTTCATAGCGACCGGCAATTAAAATCAGTTTTTCAGAGTTTGCGAGTTCGCTAGCCCCTTGCTGATCTAATTTGCGCCCTTGTGGCGACATATAAATTACTTTTGCACCATCACCTGCAGCCTGTTTGGCAGCAAGAATGGCTTGTTTTAATGGTTCAACCATCATTAACATGCCTGGCCCGCCCCCATAAGGACGATCATCTACGGTTCTATGCTTATCAGTTGCATAGTCACGTGGATTCCAGCAGTTAAAATCAATTAAGCCATTTTTAACAGCACGACCGGTTACACCTTGCTGTGTAATGGCATCAAACATATCCGGGAAAAGGCTGATAACCCCTACCCACAACGAACTTGTTTGACTCATTAAAAGCTTGGATCCCAATCTACAGTAATTTCTTTCGCATCATATTTAACTTCTTGAATAACTGAATCAGTTAAAAAAGGAATTAAACGTTCTGCTTGGCCAAATGCATCTTTACTGTTTGCTTTCACAACTAGTACATCATTTGAGCCTGTCTCCATAAGGTCATCAACAATGCCTAAGTTATAACCTTTATCAGTTACAACCGACATGCCGATGAGATCTCGCCAATAGAATTCACCTTGCGGTAATTCTGGTAGCTGCGCTGAATCAACAGAAATTTCTACATTGGTATAAGCCATTGCTTGGTCTCTGTCATTTACTTGCGCAAACTTAGCGATAAAGCCTTTGTTGTGGCGACGCCAGTCGACCACTTCTAAGGATTGCCATTTACCTTGCTGCCCTATCAACCACGGGCTGAAATCGAAGATCCCTTGGGGATCATCAGTAAATGAATGCACCTTAAGCCAGCCCTTTATACCATATGGGGCGCCGAGCTTTCCTACGACAATTATTGATGAGGTGTTCTCTTGACTCATGGTTACACTTACGCCTATTAAGCCGCTTTACGAGCGTCTTTAACTAATTTAGCTACACGATCTGAAAGACCTGCGCCTTGACCTAACCAGTGTTCAACACGTGGTAAATCTAAACGAAGTTTTTCTTCTTGACCTGAAGCAATTGGGTTAAAGAAACCTACTTTCTCGATGAAGCGACCGTCACGCGAGAAACGGCTATCCGCAACCACAATTTGATAGAAAGGGCGTTTTTTAGCGCCACCACGTTGCAAACGAATAGTTACCATACCGTCCTCTAAATAGATTGACTGTTTTCATTAATAAGATTTACTCCCCAGTATGGGGAGCCGGTGAATTGTACGAGTTTTTAGCAACAATGCAAGTAAGAAGTGATGCAAAAAGCCAGTTTAGTAGATTAAACCGTGATCCAAGATGAAAAAGTATATGAATAAGCTATTCTGTGCATAGTTTATCCAACAATAAAGAGGCATTTTGCCTCTTTATTGATTACTTTTTATCTCGTATTGGAGGTGTTGAAGGTTAAATTATTAAAATTTTGGACCACCGCCACCCATCATGCCAGGTGGTAACATCCCTTTCATGCCACGCATCATTTTTTGCATGCCACCTTTACCTTTCATCTTCTTCATCATTTTTTGCATTTGCGTAAATTGCTTAAGCAGTTTATTGATCTCTTGTACTTGAGTACCAGAGCCCGCAGCAATACGCTTTTTACGCGAACCTTTGATGATTTCTGGGCGTGCACGCTCTTTTTTGGTCATAGAGCTAATAATCGCTTCCATTTGAATAAAGGTTTTATCACCCATTTGCCCTTTAACCGCATCTGGGATGTTTTGCATGCCAGGCAGTTTATCGAGCATCGACATCATGCCACCCATGTTTTTCATTTGCTTTAGTTGATCAGCAAAGTCATCCAGCGTAAAGCCATCACCTTTAAATACTTTTTGTGCTACTTTTGCCGCTTGTTCTTTGTCTACTTTCATCTCGACTTCTTCGATTAATGAAAGTACATCACCCATGCCTAAAATACGTGAAGCAATTCGGTCTGGGTGGAAAGGCTCAAGGGCATCAGTGCGCTCACCCACCCCCATAAACTTAATTGGCTTACCAGTAATATGACGAATAGATAAAGCAGCACCACCTCGGGCATCACCATCTGTTTTAGTCAGTATCACACCGGTCAACGGTAGAGCTTCGTCAAATGCTTTTGCTGTATTTGCCGCATCTTGACCTGTCATTGCATCAACAACGAATAGCGTTTCGATTGGATTAATTGCATGATGCAAGGCTTTAATTTCATCCATCATGTCGCTATCAACATGCAAACGACCCGCAGTATCGACTAATACAACATCAATAAATTTCTTTTTCGCATGAGAAATGGCAGCAGTTGCAATATCAACTGGTTTTTGCGAAATATCACTTGGGAAAAATTCTACATCAACTTCTGTTGCTAAGGTTTCTAATTGCTTAATTGCTGCTGGACGATACACATCGGCACTCACCACTAGCACAGACTTCTTCTTGCGCTCTTTTAAAAACTTAGCCAGCTTACCTACACTGGTGGTTTTACCCGCACCTTGAAGACCAGCCATCATCACTACCGCCGGTGGCTGTGCGTTAAGGCTTAGCTCTTCGTTGGCTTCACCCATGGCTTTTTCAAGTTCTTCACGAACAATTTTTATAAATACTTGGCCAGGGCTCAAGCTTTTGGTGACTTCAACACCAACCGCACGCTCTTTAACTTGCTTTACAAACTCGCGAACAACAGGCAACGCCACATCGGCTTCTAAAAATGCCATTCGCACTTCACGAAGTGTATCTTTAATGTTGTCTTCAGTTAAGCGACCACGGCCACTAATATTTTTTAGGGTTTTACCTAATCGTTCTTGGAGGTTCTCAAACATGTAACGGTTCCGAAAAGACGTTTATATCAACTCTATTAATAAGGTCGATGTTATTAAAATTCAATTAAGAATAGTATACCGTAAATGATGGCATACAATACAGTGCTGAAATGCGGCTTATTGAGTTTCTTTTTACAGGGTCTATGCATTTGCGTTGCTATAAAATACAATGCCCAGATAACGAACACGAATTATTTGACTTCAATTAAGTGGCCAAAGCAAAATGCTGATTATTAGTTTAACTATTATTGCCAGTTTATTTTATGTGTTAGCAACGTCTCACGTGCTTTCGCGATTGTTTCATCGTCAGGGACCAAGCCAAAAAATTACCATAATACTGAGCACTGTCGCTATTTTGGCGCATATGCTGCTTTTAGTAAACTCAGTGTTTAGAGTCGATGGCCAAGATTTAAGTATTGTTAATGTTGCATTACTGACTTGTTGGGTAATAGTGCTTTGTGTCACCACCGTCTCTTTAAAGTTCCCAGCAACACTGCTATTACCTGTTGTATACGGCTTTGCTGCCCTGTTAACTATTGCTAGCCTGTTTATTCCTCATCACATTTTACTTAATAGCATTAATGTAGAGCTTGCGTTAGTTGCGCATATTTCACTGTCGTTATTAGCCTACTGTACCTTAATTATTGCCACCCTTTACGGCGTACAATTTTACTTTATTGATAAACGTTTGAAACGTAAAGATTTAGCAATAGTACATAGCCATTTACCGCCACTAATGGTGGTAGAGCGTCAACTTTATCAACTATTAAATTTAGGCACAGTATTATTAAGCGTGGCGCTGATTACAGGGTTTGTATTTCTTGATGGCATGTTTGCCAAAGAGTTTATTCATAAAACAATCTTATCTTTAGTTGCTTGGGCTATTTTTGCTACGATTGCCGTTGGCCATATAAAACGAGGTTGGCGAGGGAAAATGGTGGTAGTGAGTATTATGATGGCCGCATTTACACTCACACTCGCTTATTTTGGCAGCCGTTTTATACAAGAAGTGATTCTAAATAAGTTTTAACTTGACTCTGAAAGCTCACTCTAGCTTAATAAGCATTGGTTTATAAAAAAAGGATCCATCGTTGGACGACATATCGACAAGTACGCTGTTTATCATTTTAGGTTTATTAGTACTTTTTTCTGCTTACTTCTCCGGGTCAGAAACCGGAATCATGTCAATCAACCGTATTCGTTTACGACACCTCGCTAAAGAGAATCATCGTGCTGCGAAACGCGTTAGTAAATTACTCAGTCGACCTGACAGGTTGATAGGTCTTATCCTCATTGGCAATAACCTTGTCAATATTGCGGCTGCCCAAGTTGCCACCATTATTGGTATTCGTTTGTATGGTGATTTAGGTATTGCTATAGCAACAGGTGCATTAACACTTGTGGTGCTGATTTTTGCTGAGGTAACGCCAAAAACACTGGCCGCCCTCTATCCTGAGCGAGTCGCTTTTCCAAGTTCGGTGATACTCAAAGGGTTACTAAAAATTCTCTTCCCATTTGTTGTCGTTGTTAACTGGATGACCAATGGTATATTGCGCTTATTTGGTATTAGCGCTGCACAAATAGATGAGCACAGCATGAGTAAAGAAGAATTAAAAACCGTGCTAAATGAGTCGGGGGCGCTGATCCCCGCTCGTCATCAAAGTATGTTGACCTCTATTTTAGATTTAGAACAAGTTACCGTCGAAGATATTATGATCCCTCGCAATGAAATTGTGGCGATTGATATTAATGACGATTGGAAAATAATCAGTAAACAACTTACTCACGCTCAACATACTCGAGTGCTTTTATACCGCGACAATATTGATGATGCTGTTGGCTTTATTCACTCTCGTGATGCACTTCGCCTTTTAACTAAAGAGCAATTTGATAAGCCTTCGCTATTGCGTGCGGTACGTGAAATTTACTTTATCCCTGAGGGCACCTCGCTTAACACTCAGCTACTAAAATTTCAGTTATCAAAAGAACGTATTGGTATTGTTGTTGATGAATATGGCGACATTCAGGGCTTAGTCACTCTTGAAGATATTCTTGAAGAAGTTGTGGGTGATTTTACTACCACTCAAACTCGGACACCGAGTGAAGAAGTAACCACACAAAACGATGGCTCTTATATTGTCGACGGCGGTGCTAACGTTCGCGACTTAAATAAAGAAATGGGCTGGGAATTCCCATTAGACGGCCCTAAAACATTAAGTGGCTTGATTGTTGAGTACTTAGAAGATATCCCTGATGCTAATTTAAGTATTCGTATTGCAGGCTATCCGGTTGAAGTACTTGAGGTAAAAGAAAACATGATTAAACAAGTCAAAATTCAACCAAACAAACGTAAAAAATAAACCAATAGAAAAAGGAGCCTACTGGCTCCTTTTTAATCTAATCTAAAAGAACAATCGCTCTAACCAACCTTTATCTAAATCATCTTCGCAGCGTCTTAGCTGTGCGCCATAACGGCTTGCCCGATGTTTTACTTTATTGGCAACGCTCATTAGCCATTTTTTCTTACGATAGGTGCCTCGTTTATAACCGCCCCATCCCTCATGATAATTTAAATACTGTGCGTAGGCGTCCCACTTAGACACACCATTAACTTTATGGGTTTTATAAACAAACCACGCCATAAAATCAATCGCATCTTCAAATTCGTCTCTGTCGGCGCCACTGTTACCTGTTTCACGAATATAATCAGACCAAGTAGGTGTTTTAGCTTGAGAATAGCCATAGGCATCGCTTGCACGACCAGTAGGAATTATCCATAAGAAGTATTCCATAGGCGGTGCTGCATCGTGGCGAAAAGAACTTTCTTGATACATCATGCTCATTAACACATGTTTTGGGGAGCCCCACTTTTCCTGCGCGTCTTTGGCATCAAAATACCAGTCAGATTTCTCTTCGAAAATTTTACAAATATCTTCTGGTTGCTTTGGGGGAGCTGTTGCACACCCAGCTATAGTGAGCAACAAAGATAAGGTAATAATATTTTTTTTCATTTTTTAAGATCTCACTGAACTTTTTAAAAAAGTGTGGGTCTGAATCTATGAATGCAGCAGTACAGCATTGTTTCATCCCTAAAGAATATTTACGCAGCTACTATGAGCTGCGTTTTTTTTGCCTGCTACTTACTTGGGTCTGTTGACCTTTCAAGGTTGAATTTTCAGCAGCTTATTTGGTATTTAGGCAAGGCAAAGCCTATGTGGTGTGGTTATTCCCCATAAACAGGCGATAACGCAGCATCAATGCTAAACAGGTGCTACCCTTCGGGTTCTGCCTAGGAGCGATTCACTCTTTGTTGCCTACATGGATGTAGGTAAGGGGCGTGAGCAGGACGCGGAAGCTTTGCTCGGTTTTTACTTAGCCCACTAGGTTACAAACCTCGCGCCGCGATTAAACCGCTCCTAGTTTGAACAAATTGTAATTTGAAAAGGTCAACAGACCCTGAAGTATGTATCTAAAAATGCGGTAAATGATTGTTTATCAGCTTGTTCAATTGCCTTTTGAGCTTGGTACGACTCTGCAGCTTGTTGCTCTAGCCACGATTTTGAAAATTCAGTATAACTTGCTGTTTCATGGCTTTGTTTGTACTTCTGAGCAAGTGAGAGTGCAAAGTGGCCATTATCTAACCCTGATGCTTTTAACTGCTCAACATAACGACCAGAATACGTTAATGTCGGATCATGAATCCAAGTCGCCATGCGCTTAATGGTGTTTGAGTAGTAGTCAACATCGTAAGCCGTATCCATCCACTGAGCAACATCACTCAACTGACTAAATATTTCATCACCCCAAGATTCTAGGCTGCGCTGCTCATTATTAAAATTAAGCATCAAGCCTTGTTCTCGACCTTGGTTAACCACAGTATCAAGATTTTCAGTGCTACGAGTTTGCTCTTTCCAATCCATAGGCGCTGAATCTTTTAATAAACAATAAGTTAAAAACACATCTAAAAAGTGTATTTGCTCTAAGTCAATGCCAACTTCACTAAACGGGTTAACATCCAATGCACGAATTTCAATATATTCTATACCCGCTCTTAGCAATGCATCAGTGGGCGTTTCACCATTTTTTGCATTACGTTTAGGACGAATTGGCGAGTAAAACTCGTTCTCTATTTGCAAAATGTTTTTATTTAATTGCTTTGGCGTAGCACTAGTGTAATCGTCAATACTGCCGTAAATATCTGAAGGCGTATTTATGGCTTTTTTAAGTCCTGCGACATATTCATCTAATGAGTTATACATTACTCGTAATGACGATTGTGCGCTATTGGTATAGCCTAAGTTGCCTAAACGCAATGCGGTACCCACTTCCAAATATAAAGTGCCTTTACCGAGTTTTTTAAACGGTAAATCGCTTTTACGCCCTTGTAAAAAAGAGCTACATAATGCCGGCGATGCGCCAAACATGTAACTAATTAACCACAGTTCACGTTTAAAGTTACGAATTAACGCCAAGTAACTATCCGATATAAAATCTTCAAGTTTCGCATTACTTTGCTTTAATGAATGCAGTGACTGCCATAGCGTTTGTGGAAAAGAAATATTGAAATGTACGCCAGCAATCGCTTGCATCATACTGCCGTAACGGTTCTTCAAGCCTTCGCGATATAGGGTTTTCATTTTACCGACATTAGAGTCGCCAAATTGTGCCAATACAATATCGTCTTGATGATTTATAAAGCACGGCATACTAATTGGCCACAACAATTCATCGCCCATATGTTCTAGGGTGAACTTTTGTAAATCTTTTAGCTGCTGTAAGGTTTGCGTTGATGACTCGCTAACCGGTGTAATGAACTCAAGTAAAGATTCAGAAAAATCAGTGGTAATATGCCCATTGGTGAGCGCACAGCCCACCCCTTGAGGATGAGCCTGTTTTGAAATGGAACCATCGTGATTAATTCTTAATGATTCTCTCTCAATACCGCGCATAATGCCTTTAATAGCCTGTTGATTATCTGCATTAGATAGCGCGTTGAGCGTGTTCTTTAAATTATAAGTTGTCAAAAAAAGTTTCCTCGAGCCAAGTGGCTTAATCATAAGGTTATGGGGTCTTTTTACCTTTACTCAAGATTAAACGATGAAAAAACTATATGAATTTATTAGATATAGTTTTTACTGGATTTTAAACACGCTTTGTTTCACGCTATAAAAGATAATCTTGCCATTGCCACTACGAATATACAATTTCTTTTACATATTATTTGCCATAATCCGCCGCTGACAACATGGCGTTTTAAAACGCTTTGACAAGATAGAATTAAACCCTAAAAGTTTGTCATAACTGAAAAATTCAATTACCCTTAATATTGATAAAGATCATATAAATATCAATAAAATGTCTTATTCCTGCTATTTTACACATATCACTAACGTACATTAGTTTTAGTAATTACAATAGCCGCCATAACAAAGAATGATAAAGAGTCACTATGCGTCGTAATCAAAGCTTAATAGATGAAGAAGTTAACTTCGAAGAACACCAAGAGTTGGTTTCAACCACTGACTTACGCGGTGTTATTACTTATGCCAATCATGAGTTTTGTAGTATCGCAGGCTACGAGATGGATGAACTGATAAATAAAAATCACAATATCGTTCGCCACCCTGATATGCCAAAAGCGGCATTTAAAGAAATGTGGGACACCTTAAAACAAGGCCATTCGTGGCGTGGCGCAGTCAAAAACTTATGTAAAGACGGCCGCTATTATTGGGTTGATGCATTTGTAACGCCTATTTTTGAGCATGGCCAATTGATTGGTTATCAGTCTGTGCGAATAAAACTAGAGCAACGCGCAAAACGCAGAGCACAAAAGCTCTATGCCAAAATTAACGCTAATAAATCATTATTCAGCTGGCGCGAACGCACATCATTAAGACAAGGTTTGAGCATTGCGGGTATTTTAATTTGGTTAGCCAGTGTCGCAATGTGGGGCTCTCTTTCGCTTGCCGCGATTAACTTATTAGTATGTATTGTTATTTTAGTTTTAAATTATGATGAGCTGGTAATCACACCTGCAACCCTCAAACAACAAAAAAACCAAGCAGACTCTGTATCTCGTTATGTGTATAGTGGCTCGCACCCACACAGCATTAGTGAGTATAGAGAGCAGATGCTCAGTGCTAAATTAAGAACGGTACTAGGGCGGGTAAAAGATTCAACCATGAGTTTTAATACGATTGCCCAAGGGTTAGATCAACAATCGACGTTGACCGAGCAAGGTATTTCTTCTCAAGGCACTCAGCTAGAACAAATTGCTTCAGCCATGTCACAAATGAGTACCACGATTGGTGAAATCTCTAATAATACCAATAACACGGCTGATAAAGTGGGCATTACTTATCAAAGCTGCTCTGATATCAAGAATCATATTGCAGATAACAGTAAAATGGTGTCTGACTTAGCTGTACAAGTTGAGCAAGCGGCCGCCACAGCAACGGGGCTTGCCTCTGAAGCGGATAAAATTGGCCAAGTCATGAGTGAAATAGAAGGGATTGCTGAACAAACTAACTTATTGGCACTCAATGCGGCTATTGAAGCGGCACGCGCCGGTGAGCATGGGCGTGGTTTTGCAGTCGTTGCCGATGAAGTAAGAGCGCTGTCGTCACGAACTCAAAACGCCACGGCACAAATTCATAGCTCAATTAAAGAAATTCAAGATACCTTGTTTAGCTGGTCTAAAATCATGCAGAGCACAAAACAACAAGCCGATGACTGTGTTAATACAACAGGACAAACACAACAAGAGCTTGATAGTATTTTTATTCAAATTAGTGAAATTTCACAGCTCGCCACGGATATTTCAGCCGCAGCAGAACAGCAACAGGTTGTAAGTAAAGACATTGGTAGCAATGTTGAAAAGATTAAAGACTTAGGGGATGACAATTTACAATTGAGTTTTAGCGTAGCACGTGGTGCGGCTGAACTAGTGGAAGGCTCAAGAAAAGTGAATGATTTATTACTGACTTTTAAAGTTTAACAAACGCCCTAAAATAGAAACAAAAAAGCCGCTGTGAACAGCGGCTTTTTGCTGTGCTCAGATTATCGACTCGTAAACACTAAGCCGTCTTCGTTAGCATCAATGACAATGATACAACCTGGTTGAAATTCATTATTAAGCAGTTTTTGTGCTAATGGATTTTCAATGGTTTGCTGTATTGCCCGTTTAAGTGGACGAGCGCCATAGACAGGATCAAAGCCACTGGCAGCAATTCGCTCAAGAGCAGCATCTGTCAACTCAAGTAAATACCCCATCTCTGTCAATCGTTGACGTAATTTGCTTAACTGAATATCTGCAATTTCTTTAATATGACTATGTGAAAGTGAGTGAAATACCACAGTTTCATCAATACGGTTAATGAACTCGGGTCTAAATTCATTATGTAAAACACCCATAACTTTTGCTTTAAGCTCGTCATAATCATTACTTCCCGCTTGCTCTTGAATGATATCTGAGCCCAAGTTGGAGGTCATAATGATAACCGTGTTTTTAAAATCAACCGTACGCCCTTGGCCATCCGTTAAACGACCGTCATCAAGGACTTGTAATAAAATATTAAACACATCTGGATGCGCTTTTTCTATTTCATCAAGCAAAATAACCGAATAAGGTTTACGACGAACAGCTTCGGTTAAATAACCACCTTCTTCGTAACCGACGTACCCTGGAGGCGCACCGACTAGACGTGCGACTGAGTGTTTTTCCATAAACTCAGACATATCTATACGCACCATGGCACTTTCGGTATCAAACATATAGCCTGCTAGTGCCTTGGTAAGTTCTGTTTTACCAACCCCTGTAGGCCCTAAAAATAAGAACGAGCCAATTGGACGATTGGGATCAGCAAGCCCTGCACGCGAACGACGAATGGCATTAGCCACCGCAACGACGGCCTCATCTTGACCAATGACTTTGTTATGTAACTGCTCTTCCATTTGTAATAGTTTTTCACGTTCACCTTGGAGCATACGCGCCACTGGGATCCCGGTCCAACGTGATAAAATTTCTGCAATTTCATCTTCGCCCACCTGATTTTTAAGCAAGCTCATTTCTTGCATTTCTGCTTGTGATGCTAAATCGAGTTTGCGCTCAAGCTCAGGTATACGTCCATATTGCAGTTCAGACATACGCTGCAAGTCACTTGCTCTGCGAGCCACTTCTAAATCAAGTCGTGCCTGCTCTAGCTCAGCTTTAATAACCTGCGTGCCTTGTAAAGACGCTTTTTCTGCATTCCATACTTCATCTAGTTCACGGTATTGCCCTTCAAGCTCAGTGATCAGCTCGAGCATTTCTGTACGGCGCTTTTGACTTGCTTCATCTTTCTCTTTGGCCAATGCGTTATCTTCAATTTTTAATTGGATAATGCGACGCTCTAATTTATCTAAAGCTTCTGGCTTTGAATCAATTTGCAAGCGAATAGAAGAACCCGCTTCGTCAATTAAATCGATTGCTTTATCGGGTAATTGGCGATCACTAATATAACGATGCGATAACTGCGCTGCGGCAACGATTGCAGGGTCGGTGATCTCCACTGAATGGTGTAACTCGTAACGCTCTTTCAAGCCACGCAGAATAGCAATGGTGTCTTCTACTGAAGGTTCTTCTATTAATACCTTTTGGAACCGGCGCTCAAGCGCAGCATCTTTTTCAATGTATTTACGGTATTCATCTAAAGTGGTTGCGCCTACGCAATGGAGTTCACCGCGTGCTAAGGCAGGTTTTAACATGTTACCCGCATCCATAGCACCATCACTTTTACCAGCACCAACAATGGTATGAATTTCATCAATAAATAAAATAACTTGGCCTTCTTCTTTAGCCAACTCATTAAGTACTGATTTTAAACGCTCTTCAAATTCACCTCGGTATTTTGCACCAGCAACTAATGCGCCTAAATCAAGTGATAATACGCGCTTGTTTTTTAAGCCCTCAGGCACTTCACCATTAATAATACGCTGTGCAAGCCCTTCAGCTATGGCTGTTTTACCCACCCCTGGCTCACCAATTAACACAGGGTTATTTTTGGAACGGCGTTGTAATACTTGTATAGTGCGGCGAATTTCATCATCACGACCGATTACAGGGTCAAGCTTACCTTGCTCTGCACGCTCAGTTAAATCGATGGTGTACTTTTCAAGTGCTTGACGTGTTTCTTCCGCATTAGGATCGTCAACTTTTTGACCACCACGAATCGCTTCAATTGCCGTTTCAACCTTACTCGCAGTAATGTTAAGTGCTTTAAAAACACTGCCAAGCGGGCCTTTATCTTCACACGCAACTAATACAAACAACTCACTTGAAATGTATTTATCTTTACGTTTTTGGGCGTACTTATCACATAAGTTTATCAGTGAAACCATGTTATTTGACAACTGTACATCGCCACCAACACCTTCCACTTTAAATAACTTTTCTATCTCTTGTGATAACTTAGTGTTGAGTTCATCAACGCTGATGCTCATTTGTGCAAATAGTGCACGCACACTTGAGCCGCTTTGTTTTAACAAAGCGTACATTAGATGCACAGGTTCAATAAATTGATGATCGCGACCTAGGGCTAATGATTGCGCATCTGAAAGCGCAGACTGAAATTTACTTGTAAATCTATCTAAACGCATGGGGGTTTACCTATAAAAAAAAGAATTACTTAATAGATGGGTATATTAGCGGGTTTGATCAAGGTATTAAGGGAAAAATAATCACCTAATGATTATTTACTTGCGCCAGATCAAACTTGCCATACGACCGGTTTGGCCATCGCGCCGATAAGAAAAAAACAAGTTAGCTTGAGAAACCGTGCAATGCTCACCCCCGCTAATGTTTATAACGCCCTGTTGATTAAGTAAAATAGTTGCTATTAGATAGATATCAGCTAAATACTTTTCATTATTTTGAGCTTTGAACGCGCTGTGCATTAGGGGGTTATTTGCTGTAAATAACTCGACTACCTCTTGACCGACATGAAATTGATTAGCCCCTATTGCAGGACCTAACCAAGCATGTATATTCGCCGAGGCATTTTTAAAACATGCCAGCGCATTGTTTATCACCCCTTGCTCTAACCCTCGCCAACCGGCATGAATTGCGGCCACTTCTTGCCCGTCACTCGATGAGAGTAAAATAGGTAAACAATCAGCGGTCATTATGGCTAAAGGTTGATTGCGTAATTGCGTATATAACGCATCGCCTGTGAGTATTTGATTGGGGTCAAATCGCTCATCCACTGTAATTACATCAGCGCTATGAACCTGATTTAACCAAATTGCCGGTTTAGGCAAATGAGCATTTACACGTGCTCTGTTATTTAATACATCTTGGCTGTTATCACCTACATGCAACCCTAAATTCAAACTACCGAATGGAGGCTGAGATACGCCCCCTTCACGTGTAGTACTCAATGTATCTACACCATGAAGAGATTGCCATGTAGCTGATAAGCCGAACATTGTTAACTCGCTATATCAGGGTTTGCTTTTGTGTCTTCGCGCAATGCTTGAGTCATTTGGACCATATCATCAGGGATAGGCGCTTGCCAGGTCATCATTTCACCGGTGATTGGATGCGCAATACTTAATTTAACGGCATGAAGCGCTTGGCGTTTAAAGCTACGCAGTAACTCAAATAACTCAGGCGTTGCCCCTTTTGGTGGACGAGGACGACCGCCATAAGATTGATCGCCAATTAATGGATGGTTTAAGTACGCCATATGCACACGAATTTGGTGTGTACGCCCTGTTTCAAGACGTAAACGCAAACGTGTATGGGCGCGGAATTTTTCGGCAACACGGTAATGCGTAATAGCTGGTTTACCCATTTCATGAACTGCCATATGCGTACGCTGCGTTGCATGACGACCAATTGGTTTTTCAACCATACCACCGGCTGTCATAGTGCCATTACATAACGCTTCATATTCACGTGTGAAGTTTTCGCGCTTTTGCAGTGCTTTAACTAAATGTGTTTGTGCCTGAATCGTTTTAGCGACAACCATTAAACCTGTTGTATCTTTGTCTAAACGATGCACAATACCCGCTCGTGGCACATTAATAATTTCTGGGTAGTAGTGTAATAAAGCATTTAACACCGTACCGTCAGGGTTACCTGCGCCAGGATGAACCACTAATCCCATTGGTTTGTTGATCACTAAAATATCATCGTCTTCATAAACGATGTTTAATTTGATATCTTGTGCTTCGTATTCACGAGGTGCTTCTATTGTTGTTTCAACAGCTACAACTTCACCACCGAGTAGTTTTTCACGCGGGGTGTTGAAAATTTCACCATCAACGGTGATTTTATCATCTAAAATCCACGTTTTTATCCGTGATCGTGAATAATCAGGGAACAATTGTGCTAATACTTGGTCTAGACGTTTACCACCTAAGTCTGTTGGGACCTCGGCTTGGAGAGATATTTGCTCTGACATTAGTAACTTTACCCAATTTACCAGTGCAAGCTTTGCTTGACTGGGTTAGAATCGCTTTTAATAAAAGCATAACATAATACGCATAGTTTACTCGGTTTTACCCACTTGGCCTAGCCGAAGACATCGAAGGTAACAAATAAAATGATAAATAAAATAGGGAAACGTGCATTCGCCATTGTTTTTTCAGTTTCAGTGCTTAGTTTAGGGGCCTGCTCGTCTGCACCTGACCAAGAAGATATTCAACGCGTACCCAACAGATCGGCACAAGCACTATACGAAGATGCAAAACAAACGCTTGATTCTGGTTTATACGCTCGTGCAATTGAATTATTAACGGCAATTGACTCTCGCTATCCGTTTGGTCCGTTTTCAAAACAAGTCCAAATGGATTTAGTGTATGCACATTACCAATCAGGTAATACAGAGCAAGCACTTGCTACAATCGACCGTTTTATTCGCTTAAACCCAAACCACAAAGATTTAGATTACATGTACTACATGCGTGGCTTGGTTAATATTAAGGCGGATAAAAATGCTTTCCAAGAATACTTTGGCGTAGACAGAGCCGACAGAGATGCTAAACGCACCCGTGTTGCTTATACCGACTTATCAACTTTGGTTAAACGTTTTCCAGAAAGTGATTATGCGCCAGAAGCAAAACGTCGTTTAGTTTGGTTATTAAACCGCATGGCACGTTATGAGCTAAAAGTGGCAACTTACTATTACGAACGTGAAGCCTATTTAGCAGCCGCAAATCGCGGTAAATATGTGGTAGAGCACTACTCACAAAGTAGTTATCTTGATGCGGCACTCGCCATGATGGAAAAAAGTTACGAGAAGCTTGGCTTGACTGAACTAAGTCAGCATGCAGAGCAAACGCGTAAATTTAATAGCAGAAATAAATAACACGAAAAAGGCGCTAGTTATAAAATTAGCGCCTTTTTTTACGAGGTTTACTCGACTATATAGCCTCTTCATCCTCTTCTGCAGTACGAATTCGAACCACACGTTCTACGTCAGTGACAAATATTTTACCATCACCAATTTTGCCTGTTTGTGCTGTTTTAACAATAACATCAATAGCACGTTCTACGTCTTCATCACCGAGCACAATATCTAGTTTTACTTTAGGTAAAAAGTCAACCATGTACTCAGCACCACGGTATAGCTCTGTGTGGCCTTTTTGACGCCCAAAGCCTTTAACTTCGCTTACCGTCATCCCCGTAATACCTACATCAGATAACGCTTCACGCACATCATCGAGCTTAAACGGTTTAATGATTGCTTCTATTTTTTTCATAGTAATTACTTTTTAAAGCTACAGTTGCCTCGATTTTAGACAATCATGAGGTTCATAGCAAACAAAGCGATTGAATTACGGTGATAAAACAACCGATCATGATATAATTTATTATATAAAAATAGCATACTTAGATAACTAGCAGTAAATGAGATTAATATGAAAAACAAACAAAACGGATTCACTCTTTTAGAACTCATGGTAACCGTGGCTATTGTTGGCATTATTGCCTCAATTGCACTTTGGAATAGCAGCGATATGCTAGAAGAAAATAGAGCTGAGAACTTTTTGTTGGAGTTAAAAAGAAATATTAGCTATGCACGCTCTCAAGCAGCAAGTACAGATGAAATAGTCATTGTGTGTCCTGTTCCCAGTGCAAAAAATCTTGGCACTTCCAATCTCACATGTAAAAGTGGGTGGGGCTCAACTAATACTGTGATCTTATTTATAGATGCTAATAATAATGATAACTATGATAGTGCAAATGATAGCCTACTACGCGTAATGTCGGATGTGTCTTCTAATGACAAAATAAAATTCACGGGTGATAGCTATCTTCGTTTTGATACTAGCGGACGAATTACAACAAATCTTATCGACCCAGAAATTGATGAGTTGACCGGTTTTATTTATTGTCCTAATAGTGATAACAAAAGCAATAAAGCACTTAGCGTATCTGTCTCTGGTACAGCTTTTTATCTTGGTGATACTGACGAAACGTGCGACTAAAAAACATACAAACTTATCTTGTCATATTTGTATCATTTACTAGACTGAGCTAATCATTTATTAACTCAGGTCTTCAAGGATGAGATTATCAATATCAAAAAACAAAGGAGTGACACTTCTCGAATTAATGGTTTCAATTGCTGTTGTCAGTGTAATCAGTCAATTATCGATGTGGTTTTATCCAGACTTATTGGCTAAAAACCGATTAGATAACCATGTGAATCTGCTACACCGAAATATAAATTATGGCCGCCTTTACGCAATTGAAAATGCTACTTACGTCACGCTTTGCGCACTAAAAGACAGTCAATGTACAAAAGATGAGTGGGATGGTCACATGTCACTGTTTATCGACAAAGATAAATCAACGACTCTAGATGATGATGAACTACTCTTAAGCACTTTCGAGGATGTTAATGAGGCCGATACTTTAGAGTACCCCCGTAGCGCTATTACGTTTCGTCCTGACGGGTCATTAAATGGCTTCCAAAATGGGACTTTTATATATTGCCCTAATAGCGATAAAGCCAATCTCAAAGGATTGGCTTTATCTGTAAGTCAAACGGGTAGAATTCGTATTAAATCAACTGATAAATGCCAGAAAAAGTAACTCTAGTTATCTTCCCCAGCAGTAGTCAACATCCTTTCCTTCGTTTGTTTTTGCCCCTTGCGCGCCTTTAGTACCTATATCATTTATAGATAGCTCGGTGCAATCACCATCTCCTTTTACCGGCCCTGCCACGGGTTTAGCAGTGATTGTAAAAGCGTTTTTATCGGTCACTGTAATCGTTAATTCAAAATGTTTATTCTCGGTTTTGTCTTGCAATCCTAAATCAGTAAATGTCTCTGTATATTCCCTATTATCCACAAAATACTGCTCCTCCTTGTTTGCAGCATCTAACAATGCTGCAACTGCCTCTGCACGTGAGGCACGTTTTACATATTCTGTATAATTAGGCAATGCAATTGCTGCAAGTATACCGACGATAGCAACTGCTATCATCAGCTCAATTAAGGTAAATCCATGTTGCTTTTTATTCATTTAAACATCCTTAATCATCTTAATTAGATTTGATTTCGTCGTTTTCTTCGCGCTTATAAATGTAAGTTTGCTGGGTTTTAAAACCAAACCCTAGCGCTTTATCTTTTACAAGTTGTATTTTACCATCAACAACTTTTAATCCTGGCCCTGTAATTTCAAGTGGTTGAAGCGGGTTTTCTGCATTTTCACCTTTGATACCCGGCCCAATTAGATAAAACTGACTTTTTACTTCCTCATCAGGATCATCATCGCACTTTCCGTTATCATCACTATCTGCACATGAAGAACCAAAATAAAGTTGTGGCGTATCGGGTACTTCATTACCTGTATCAAACTTAAGTTTATCATATACCTTAGTACCATAATGAAGATGAAAAGCGTAAAGAGAGCCCCCTCCTCCACTCAATGAACATTGATTTTTAATTGATGACTCTAATGTGGGGGTAAAAGATGTAAAATAAGCAACGCCACCAACAACGGTTGCAGCAGCTAATGACTTCTCTCCTGCTGCCAAGCTGTAACGCCAACCAACATAATCATTAGCAAGTTCATCTTCTAATACTTCAAAGTCTGTTGGCCCCTCTTCTTTATCATCTGACGGAACACTATCTAATGCACTACCAAATTTATCATCATTCATACTCATTAAATCATCTGGTTTAATAACCTCAGGCTTTTTACCTTTAAATGACTGTGTAACTGTATTTTCGTCTCGTATCATAAACAACTGATCTGCTGTTTCAGCATCCTTAGGGTTTGTTCTTTTCCCACTGCCGATAACAATTGCATCAAATGGGGTGTCTAGTCTAGTGGTAACACCTCCCTTTATTGTTACTTTACTAAACATGGTTCTAGCCACGACTGGTTTGTAAAAAAAACGTCTATCTGCTCCAGCACCTAGCTCAGCCAATTTAAAGTGACTAAATTCATTTTTATCATCGCTAGGCATATCAATGCGCCAGATATCACCGCCAGTATCTGCTGCATATATTCTATCAATATAACCGTCATAATCAGAGTCAAGCAATGTAACGTCTGCGGCAATACTGTGTTTACCAGTAAAGCTATTGTTACTACTGCGCAGTGACCAAAGCTTTTTACCGGTTTTAGCATCAACAATAAACACATCTCGACCCATTGAGTCTGCATCGCGTTTATTCCCTTTGTCTTTATCTTTAATGGTGTCGTAGCCACCGCCAAAAATCAAAACGGGCTTATCACCAAAGGCCTTTATAAACGCAACTTGTGGTTTCGACCAAGACTGACCAAGCTCTTCAAAGCCTGAATCTACCCCGCCTTTAATACTCCACATTAAAGAAGGTGAGTCAGGCTTAGTAATATCTAACCCATAATAGTTTCTACCACCACGTCGCATGCCTGCAAACGCCCATACAGCATCACCTTTACCCGCATTAACAATGCCATCATTAATACCATCGGCATCTAAACTCTCATTTTTAGAGTACACGCTAATAGGGCCATCCATGCCATATTTTTTTCCGGCCTCTTTGGCTCTAAGCGGCTTAATAATATTAAATAACGCTGAAGGTATGAATGCCCAGCTTTCAGTTACTTCATTCTTACTATCATCATCTTTAAACATGTGTAAAAAGCCTGCGTTTGTACCGACAAGTATACGAACATCATTATTGCCATAATCAATCGCCACAGGTTTTGAATGTAAAGGGTCGCCAAAAATATCAGCTCGCTGGGTGCTTGTACTATTCTCATTATCAACATCAACACCACGTGCCCAGTTTATTGTTGAATCAAAAACGCTTTCAGAAACATTAAAAACACCAGCAGCTTTTTCTTTGTCACCATAAACTTTCACAAGGTTAGATATATTAAATACCCCAATATCTGAAATTAATTTACGCTTACCCGGATCTAAACTTGTCAGCATCGCATTTACTCCACCGCTTTCAACGGAGTTGCCGTCAGCTAAATTGCCCTTCGTCCAAAATGTTTTAGCATCTTTTTTAATTAATCCGTCACTATTTAATGCAAGCGTTGATGTTGAATCTATAAGTTTATTTCCCATCACTTTTATTTTTTTTAAATTACCGCGCCACCGAGTGCCTACCTCTGGATAAAACATCGCAAGGTATACCGCATCTTTGCTACGGGTTTGATCCACGTTATTACTTGCAAAAGACGGAGAGGTAAATGTACTGTTCTCCTCGCGTATTAATGTAATAGTATTTTTAAACGCCTCAGATAGTTGATCCGCCGAATTTGCATGAAGATATTTACCCCCCCCTACTTTTGCAGCCTCTTCAAGTAGATCAAGTGCCTCTACCCTCATACTATTACCAAAACCAATGGTAAATAAGCGAGCCGTATCAATAGACTCTGTTGTAGATGGATAGAGATCAACTTGCTTATCTTCAGTACCATGTAATATTCTCGCCAAAGCGACTAAGTAACTATTATAATAACCAAACGAATTAGCATCACGATTAAACAAGCTTTTATGAATATTATTTATATCCGTATTCGCTTCACCATCATTTTGCGGCTCGCCGTCAGTCATTAATATAACGTTTATGGAGTTATCACAGCGCAGTTTATTCCCTTTATTTTTTCTAAAAGGTGATTTGTAATTTTGATTATTATCAACACTTTTATCTCTGTCTTGAACACCATCTGCAAACTTAATACTTTTTCCTGTAATGTATAAATATGCCTCCCACAAAGTTTCTGTTAATGGAGTTGAACCATATGCAGGTAGTTCATTAATTTCCTTAACTAGTGTATTTTCATTTGCACCAATTCTAGCAAGCACATAGCCACCACCTGGCTCATTATCAGCGTTATAATTAAAACGCATCAGACCAAAATCAATGTCGTCGTTATCTTTAACCAGTTGTTTCACTGCAGTTTTTGCAACATTTAAGCGACTTTCATTACACGTAGCACTATAATATCCATCACTGTAACTATATCCAGCACTTGTTGATGGTCCATTATAAAAACGCCCCCACCGTGAGCCTGTATCAGCTTTTTTGAAGCATTGCTCTGTGTTATTGGGGCCTGAGCTCTCAAAACAAGTTGTTTGATAAAAATCAGGGTAATTTACCGATCTCCCATCCCATTTATAACACTGCCCTCCATCGGTCACATCCCACGCCATACTCCCTGATGTGTCAAAAATAAATAGTACCCGTGGCTTTTCATCTATGTTGGCATTCTTGTTTACATACAACTCTATGTCTTCCGCGGCTGCGGTCATTGTAAAAAAAAGGCACATAATATAGGTAAGTACTAAATTAGTTGCTCGTTTCATGTTAAATCCCCTTACCTTTATCAGCCATTTCTTGCGCAATTCCTGTAACTATAGTGAGAGAGTGTTTACTTTTAGAGCCATACTCTATAGTAGTAGCCACTTGAATCATGTTGCACGAAACCCCGGCAGTATAACTATAGCTACGAGGGCAGTTAAGCTCTAAGGAACCACGATTCATGTTCGTCATTATGCTTTTCATATCGTTTCCTGCCTCTGTAATATCTTTCTCGAATTTATATTTTTTTTTGCCGTCACTATCAAACTTACCGGTATCTGTTTTTGTCTCATCTCGAGTAAGAAAAAAGTTACTATCAGCACCCTTTTTAGCTTCTGACGCAATCACTCTTAGCACTTCACCAATTAGTTGATTTTCTGCAACCTCGCGCTCTTGGGCTGCGTTGGTAATTTTAATATCAATCGTACTGCTACTCATAAGAGTAACTGCAATGCCGGTAACAGCTATCACCATAATTAATGCTGTGATAAGCACGACACCTTGTTGCTTACTTGGTAACAACTTTAAATTTTCCATAGATTACCTCCAACATTACTTAAACGAATAGTTGTTGTAAAAACAGTGCGTCTATAATTATCATTAAAAGTTAGATCTCGTTTACCTGCACCTTCACCTAAGGTATATTTTTGATTTTTTATTTTTAAGCCCGGATCTGGTTGCAATGCTCTAACTAGTAAAAACACTTGTACAGTTAAAATACCTTTACGGTTTTCCCATTCAGAAGAGGCTATTTTTTCAATGCTTTTATAAGTGTCAACCTTGCTATCACTGTTAGTATCAAGACCAAAAATAAAACGCATGTTTTCAACACCTTCCATTATCGTTTCATTGGTCATTTTTCCTTTTACTAATCGTTTTCGTTTTAATACAGGTACTTTTATTTTTTTATTATTAACTTCATACTCTTGCTCTGAAATATAATAAACGTGATGAGTATATGGCCATATAGTTACATTATCGTTTGTCGGAGTATATTCACCAGTTACAAATTTCGCTTGCTCTTGCTCAGCAATAAAGAAATAGACTGCGCTATTATCTTTACCCGTTGTTTTGTTTTCATAAGTAATTGTGCCATCATCATTATAGGTAGGCACATATTGTAAGTTACCTTGTAGAAACTTGAGTTGAAGAATATCACTCCCTTGAGTTGCATCACCTATACAGTTTAATTCACTTGTACTTTCAGCTGTTTCTGCATATATAGTACGAAAATTACTACTACTGGTTAAATCTGGAAAACTTCCGTTATTAGTTCCATCAGCACCAACGCAATCTTTAGTGGGTGCTAAAGAGCTAACTGTTGTATTTACAGCTGTGAACGAGTCATCGTAATAAGTTCCCCAAAAACCTACTTGCTCAATATCACGTTGCATAATATTTATAGCTAAGCGTCCTGACTCTTGGAGTTCACCTATTGCCATTGTGTCTTTTGTGGTTAATTTCATACTAATAAAAGTAAACATAACGCCACCTAAAATCAAACCACCAATAAATAGTGAAATCATAACTTCTACAAGAGTAAACCCTTTTTGCTTCATGTTAGCTCCTCACATATATGTAGCTGGTTAAAACCACTAAGCGACGTTTGTTATTAGCCTTATCGCCACAAGCTACTTTTCCAGTATCTGTATTTGCTTTAAACTCTTGTCGCCCTTGCCACGATATAACGACTTCAATATTAAACCCTTTACCGCCCGTATTAGCGGCTGAGGTTTGGCTAATACACACGGTGGCATCATCTAAGGAGCCGGTACTATATTTATCCTCAGTACTACGTGCGCTGATAGCACGCTTCCATTGTGCCACGTCCAGAGATACTATCTGCTCAGTGTCACACTCACTATCACTAGCAAAGCAAGCTGATGATTCGGTCTCCTTGCTATCACTTTTTATTGCTTTATCGCCGTTATAAGAACCATAAAGTTTAATAGAGGTAATGGTATCGTTAGCTCGTATGCGCTGCACAATATCAGTACCAAGCGCAACGGCGGCTGCACGCTGCATAGAGTCAAAGCTCGCCTGCTTTGCTTTTGCTTGCAAGGCAACTGCGCCTAAAAGACCAAAACTAAGAATAATAAATGCAATTAACACTTCAATTAGAGTGAAGCCTCTTTGCACTTTTGTTTGAGATGACTGCATAATAGAACCAAATAAAAATTATCTGATTATAAGTTTATGCTATTTATTTGAGGAATCAATGAGGACTAAGACAAGCGGTTATATTTGTTGATAAACGGTTAATTAAACCTGTTTATTCAATAACACCGTTGATAATTAAGACTCAAATGTATTTAAATCAGGGGGAGGTTAATTGCAAGGTAAGCCTAAAGCGAATTTTTTACTAATTTAAGCTCACGGCGGCTCACTGGCAATAACTCACTGCACCCTTGTAGCTCAATCATATGATTGCCATTCGCTTTTGAATGCAAAGCAATTACTTTTTGTTTATTAACCAGTGTATTGCGATGAATTCGCAAAATATGTGTAGGAAATTGTAACTCTAATTGTTTTAGACTTTGTTCAAGTAAAGCTTCTCCACCACAGAATATCATTTTGGTATACTTTTCTTCGGCACTAAAATACAAAACATCATTTATATCAACACTGCGTAGAGTACCAGCTAGCTGATAAGAGATTTTTACATTTTGTTGTTTTTGAATATGTACTTTATTTAAGCGCCCGACTTGCTTAAGCATCTTTTGCAATGATTGCTCTGAAATAGGTTTAACTAAATAGCCTGCAGCGCTTAATTGTAAAGCATCGAAAGCATGCTCAGGGTGAGCAGTTATAAAAACAATAGCAGGAGGTAGAGTTAAACTATTGAGCTCATTAGCAACTTGTAAACCATTCATACCGGGCATATCAATATCTAAAAACACTAAGTCAGACTGCTGCTTTTTCATTTGTGTTAAAGCGTCATTGCCATTACTGGCCTCTCCTTGCACATGAATGGATGTATGATTCTCAGCAAGTAAACGCTTCAAGCGTGCTCTTGCTAAGGGTTCATCATCTACAATCAGGGCATTCATAACATGTTCTCTGTTTGTTTTGGGATAACCACTTTGACTCTAAATTGATTATCTTTGTTGGTTATTGTCAGTTGCGCCCGACCTTTGTAATAAATACTTAAACGAGAACGAATATTATCAAGAGCCATACCGTTATGCTCTCTAGTATTTTCAGTTTCAGTAGGTACAGGATTAGTTACAATTAAGGTTAAATAATGTGTTGTCACATGCAGTTCAATACTTATAGTAGCACCACTTTGGCTTGGCTCAATGCCATGACATACTGCGTTCTCTACCAAAGGTTGTAATGTTAGATATGGAATATATAGCGCAGGGAGATGTTCTGGTAATAACCACTCAACCTTTAAGCGCTCTGCAAATCGCCATGATTCAAGCGCAATATACTGTTTAGTTAATGTTATTTCATCACTGAGCAATACACTTTGACCTGAACGCATTGCAGCTTGAGACAGCGCTGCCAGTGCTAAAATTGCATGCTCTGCAGCCTCAACGTCATGATGCGTTAACTCTGCCGCCGTATTCAAACTATTATATAAAAAGTGGGGTCGGATCCGTGCCTGCAAAGCATCAAGTTCTGCACGAGAAAGTGCTTTGGTTTGCTGCTCTTTTTCAAAATGAATAAGCAAAAATTGTACAAACAGTAAGGTAAGCAAAAATACAATAATGCAATTACGCAGCACAAATAACGTCAGTAGTTTTTCGTTTTCAATATCAAAAGCAATATGAGAAAACACCAGACTAAATACAGCAGTACTGAGACTATATGAAGCAATAAAAAAACTGATCTGAATAAACTGAGTCTGTTTTGCAAGAAGTCGACGGCAAAGATATAAAAAAGAGGTACTGACCAGCACAGTTACATGAAGAAACAAACTGATCCCCCCCAAATGCAGCCATATATCACCGCCAGCATTAGGAGCAAAAGCTAATATAATAGCCACAACTTGTGTTACTACGAGGGATGCAAGCACACCACGCTCATTAAAAAGGGCCGAAAAAAGTAACGCATCTGGTGACAGTTGCTTACCCATTCCAACCCTCCTTTTATGATTTATCTCTAAATTAACGCAGCTCTACTGGTACAGCAAAAACAATGTTTTCTTCTTCACCAGGGTTTTCTGTTACTTGGTTACCACCGAGCTCTTTTAAGCGGGTAATCACTTGCTGAACTAGCACTTCAGGTGCTGACGCGCCTGCGGTAACCCCCACACTATTGATACCATCAAACCATGGCGCTTCAACATTGCTGGCATCATCAATTAAGTACGCACGCGTGCCCATTTTATCAGCTAGTTCTCGTAAACGATTGGAATTAGAGCTGTTTTTTGCCCCCACAACTAATAGCACATCAACTTTATCTGCTAAATCACGTACAGCATCTTGGCGGTTTTGTGTGGCATAACAAATATCATCTTTGCGCGGGCCATCAATTGCGGGGAATTTTTCGCGCAACGCATCAATTACATCTGCAGTGTCATCAACCGAAAGCGTGGTTTGGCTACAATAAAATAGGTTATTAGCATTTTTAACGTTAAGTTTGGCAACATCTTCTGCGGTCTCTACAAGGTAAATACCACCGTCGTTATTGTCATACTGGCCCATAGTCCCCTCTACTTCTGGGTGACCATGGTGACCAATTAAAATACATTCAATGCCTTTACGGCTTGCGCGCGTTACTTCCATATGCACTTTAGTCACTAATGGGCATGTTGCGTCAAATACTTTTAAATCACGACGCTTCGCTTCAGAACGAACTGCTTGCGATACTCCATGGGCGCTAAAAATAACAATGCTGTCATCAGGTACTTGGTCTAGCTCTTCAACAAACACGGCACCACGATTTTTTAAACCATCTACTACATAGCGGTTATGAACGACCTCGTGGCGTACGTAAATTGGCTTCTCAAAAATATCTAAAGCGCGCTCAACAATACTAATTGCGCGGTCTACCCCTGCACAAAAGCCTCGTGGATTAGCTAATAAAATATCCATTAGCCTTGCACCTCAATAATGTCTACTTCAAACGTTAAACGTTGCCCTGCTAACGGATGATTAAAATCGATAGTAACTGACTCGCCTTGCACTTCACGAACCAGTCCTGGCAGCTCAGTACCATCTGGCTGAGTAAAGGCAATAATAGCGCCGACTTTAGCGGGTGTTTCTGCACCAAATTTACTGCGTTCTACATAGTAAATATTATCTGGATTAGGTTGGCCAAAGGCGTCTTCTGGCTCAAGCTCAAACGTTTTGCTTTCGCCTGCACTTAAACCTAGTAAGCACTTTTCAAAATTAGCCGTTAAGCTGCCATCACCCATAGTGAGCTTAGCCGGCTTGTTATGCACCTTGGTTGAGTCTGCGGCAGAGCCATCTTCTAGTTTAATAGAAAAGTGAAAAATAACCTCTGAGTTTTCACCAATTACAGCTTGGCTCATGCTTTATGCTCCTTCGGACTTTCGCCTGTAAAGGCGTCAAATAGTAATAATGCAGCACCAATACAAATAGCGCAGTCTGCAATATTAAATACGGGAAAATGTGAGTCTTCGTAAAACACATGTAAAAAATCAATAACGTAACCATAGGCAATGCGGTCGTACAAGTTACCAATAGCACCGGCTAAAACTAACGAGTAAGCACCACATAATACTTTATTAGACGCTGGAAGACGTTTTAACCACCACACCAACAAACAACTAATCGCGATTGCTATTGCACTTAAAAACCAACGCTGCCAGCCTCCTGCTTCGCTTAAAAAGCTATAGGCTGCACCGTAGTTATGCACATAAGTAATGCTAAAAACAGGCAGCAAATTAATTGACTCGCCATAGGCCATGGTGTTAACAACCAGTGTTTTACTGGCAAAGTCTATTACAAGCAGTAATAGACTTAACCAAAGCCACACTAAACCACTTTTTTGGGCTAGTTTGCTCACTAAAAACAACTCCTAAGCGAATTGACGTTTCTCACCTTCACCGTCAACATTACTTACACAGCGACCACAAATTTCAGGATGAGCTGGCTCAACACCTACATCTTCACTGTAATGCCAACAACGCTCACACTTTTTAGCATCTGTTGCTGATACGCTAATGTATAAACTATCAATTTCAGTAGTTTGTGAATCTGCAGGTTGACTATCTACCTCGGTAACGTTAACCGCAGAGGTTAACAACACAAAACGTAGCTCATCGCCTAACGCCGCAAGTTTTGCTGCAAGCTCTTTGCTGGCAAACAGGTTTACGGTTGCTTGTAATGTTGCGCCAATCACTTCTTCTTTACGTGCAGCTTCTAACAGACGGTTCACTTCGTCACGCACATTTAAAATAGCTTGCCAGTCTTCATTACTAAACTTGGTCGTAGTTGGTGCTTGTAATCCCTCATACCATGTTGAAGTAAATACATAGTCACTGCGCTCACCCGGCAGTGCCTCCCAAATTTCTTGAGCAGTAAAGCTCATGATTGGCGCCATCCAACGCGTCATTGCTTCAGCAATATGATAAAGCGCTGTTTGACAAGAACGACGTGCATGGCTGTCGCTCTTTGCCGTGTACTGACGGTCTTTTATAACGTCTAAGTAGAACGAACCAAGCTCACCGGTACAGAAGTTCATTAGCTTTTGCGTTACTAATAGCATTTGGTAGCTATCGTAAGCCGCTAAAATATCATCTTGTAACTGTGCTGCGCGCCCTACAATCCACTTATCCAGCTCAACCATATCATCAACAGCAACTTGATCCGTTTTTGGATCAAAACCACTTAGGTTAGCAAGTAAGTAACGGCTGGTGTTACGAATACGACGGTAACGATCTGCCGAACGTTTGAATATTTCATCGGATACGGTCATTTCTGCCGTGTAATCAGTTGATGCTACCCATAAACGTAAAATATCAGCGCCCAGTTTATTCATCACATTTTGTGGCGAAATAACATTGCCTAATGACTTAGACATTTTGCGGCCGTTTTCATCAACCGTAAAGCCATGCGTAAGCACTTGCTTGTATGGTGCATGACCATTAATTGCCACTGAAGTCATCATTGATGACATAAACCAACCACGGTGTTGATCAGAACCTTCAAGGTATAAATCTGCAGGACCAACTAAATCTTCACGCGCATCAACAACACAGGCATGAGTCACACCTGAGTCAAACCACACATCTAGCGTGTCTTGTACTTTCATGTACTGTTTAGCGTCTTCTTCACCTAGCAAAGTAGCAGGCTCTAGGTCATACCATGCTTGAATACCTGATTTTTCCACAAGTACTGCTGCTTGTTCAATCAGCTCTTGAGTATTTGGGTGTAATGCACCCGTGTCTTTATCAACAAACAATGCAATAGGTACACCCCACGTACGTTGACGCGAAATACACCAATCAGGGCGGCCTTCAACCATGTTGGCAATACGGCTTTCGCCCCATTCAGGTAACCATTGAGTATTTTTAATTTCAGCCAGTGAATCTTTGCGTAAGTTAGCCTGATCCATGCTAACAAACCATTGTGGTGTGGCACGGAAGATAATAGGCGTTTTATGGCGCCAACAATGTGGGTAGCTGTGAGTTAATGCATGATGATGCATTAGGGCATTATTTTCTTTTAATACCTCAATTACACTCGCATTGGCTTTAAACACATGCTGACCGGCAAATAATTCAGTGTCAGGTAAGTACACTCCGTTTGCGCCAACTGGGTTAGCTACTTCAAGATTATACTCAAGGCCTGCCACGAAATCTTCTTGACCATGACCAGGTGCAGTATGTACAACACCCGTACCAGAATCTGTGGTTACGTGTTCAGCTACAATAACCGGTACGTTAAAGTCATAAAATGGGTGTGCAACGTTTAAGTTTTCAAGTGCTGCACCTTTAACATAGCCAAGGATATGGAAGTGGTTAAAGCCAAAACGATCCATCGCATCTTTAACAAGCTCAGAACCTAAAATCAGACGCTGCTGAGCACCTTCATCGTCTACTTGTACTAGCGCGTATTCTAAATCAGCATGCACAGCAACCGCACGGTTAGCTGGCAAAGTCCACGGTGTCGTAGTCCAAATAACAGTCCCTACACTGCCAGTGCCTTGATGACCATCAGCTAAGTTAAACGCATTTACTACTGCGTCTTGATCAGCAAAAGTAAAACGTACATCGATAGCTGGCGATTGTTTATCTTGGTATTCAACTTCTGCTTCTGCTAATGCAGAGCCACAATCTGTACACCAATGCACAGGTTTTGCGCCTTTATGTAGATGGCCATTTTTTATAATGCGACCTAATACACGAATTGCATTGGCTTCAAAGTCAAAGTTCATGGTTAGGTAAGGCTTATCCCAATCACCAAAAACGCCTAAACGTTTAAAGTCTACTTTTTGGCCTTCTACTTGCTTTTTAGCATAGGCACGACATTTTTCGCGAAATTCTGCAGCAGTTACCTTAACACCGGGTTTACCGACTTTTTTCTCAACCATTAACTCGATTGGTAAACCATGACAGTCCCAACCCGGTACGTATGGCGCATCGAAGTCTGATAAGGTTTTAGACTTAACAATAATATCTTTTAATATTTTATTTACTGAATGGCCTAAATGGATATCGCCGTTTGCATACGGAGGGCCGTCATGCAAAATGAAAGTTTTTTTACCTTTCTTTGCGCTGCGAATTTGACCATACAGGTCGTCTTCATACCATGCTTTAAGCATTTTTGGTTCACGTTGTGCCAAATTGCCACGCATTGGAAACATTGTTTCCGGTAAATTCAAAGTATGTTTGTAGTCGCTCATTAATCCTACTTTCCGTCTCTATCGGCTACCTAATTTAAACCAAAACACTGCTTAGCGGCGGCAACATCGGTTGCTATTTGTGCCGTCAGTTGTGTTAATGTCTCGAATTTTTTCTCGTTGCGGAGTTTTTCAATCAACTCCACATGCATAAATTGTCCATAAATATCTTGTGCAAAATCAAAAAGGTGTACTTCTAATAAGGCACGAGTTCCATTAAATGTGGGTTTGTTTCCAATGTTAGCTACCCCAAAAACGTGTTTTCCTGCGATCATTACTTGAACCGCAAATACGCCATTAACCGGACAAACTTGACGCTTTAGCGCAATATTTGCCGTTCTAAAACCTAGTTCCCGGCCTTTTTTCCAGCCGTGAATAACTCGCCCAGATATCGCATAATTATGCCCAAGCATGACTTTTGCACTAACCAAGTCACCCTCAGCAAGCGCTTCTCGTATTAAGGTACTGCTTACTCTAGCATTTAATTGCCTAAAGCTGGCAGTGCTTTTAACACTCATTCCCGCTTGAGTACCCATATTAGCCAATAGGCTAAAATTTCCTTGGCGCTGTTTACCAAATCTAAAATCATCGCCAACCGTTAATGCTTTAACGCCCAGCTTTTTAATTAAAATATCGCTCACAAACTGCTCTGCATGCATATTTGCAAACGCTTGATTAAAGCTAATACAAATAACGCGCTCAATCCCCAAGTTACTCAATAGACGAAGTTTATCACGCAGTCGAGTAAGCCTAGCCGGGGCATTGTTTTTTGCAAAAAACTCTTGTGGCTGAGGCTCAAATAACATTACAGTGCTGGGTAAATTATTTTCTTTGGCATCCGCTAACAGCCCTTTTAATACGGCAGCATGACCCAAATGAACACCATCAAAATTACCAATGGTTAGCACACAACCAAAATGTTGTGGGCGTATATTGTGTATACCTCTAATTAACTCCATGCCACCTAATGCCTTTTTCAGCGAGCGATAAAATGCGACCTTGGGTCGCAGAGTGTCCGATTATAATCTTTTTTTTAATTTGATTCAGTAATTGCTACACTTTTTATCGTATTTAGTCTAACGCCCATCAAAAACAACATAAAAAAGTAACTAACAACCGCAATAATTAATAACACAACCAACAACATAACTTGTTCACTAAAGTGCCAGCTAGGCCAATCATAGTGTTTACTGGTAAACCACACTAGTGCGCCCATCGTCACACTCGCCAGCAAACACTTCAAAGTGAAGTAGCCACTCATGCTGGAGAACTGGTAAACATTCTCTTTTTTAAGCTGTCGGTACAGTAAGTAGGCATTACAACTAGCCGACATAGAGGTTGCCAGTGCTAAGCCTAAATAGCCAATAAAGGGGGCCAGCATAATATTAAACACCATGTTAAGCACCAAAGTGACAATGCCAATGCGCACCGGTGTTTTCGTATCTTGGCGAGAATAAAACCCAGGCGCCAACACTTTAATTAACATAAAGCTGACTAATCCCACCGAGTAGGCAACCACCCCTAAGCTCACAGCCTTAACGTGATCAATGCCAGCCCCTTTAAATGCGCCGTGATCAAACAGCACAGTAATAATCAACGGGCTAATAATCATCAACCCTATCATGGCCGGGAGCCCTAAAAAAATCACAAATCGCACTCCCCAATCTAGGGTATGTTGAAAGTCGCTACTTTTTTTACTGCTGTGTAATTTTGATAGCGCAGGTAAAATAACCGTCGCAATACCAATACCAAATAAACCAAGTGGGAATTCAATCAGTCTATCTGAGTAATACAGCCAAGCGATAGAGCCTGTCATCAATAATGAAGCTATTACCGTATCGAGTAATAAGTTAATTTGACTAATTGATACACCAAATAACGCTGGGAGCATTAATTTACGCACTTTTTTAACATTTTCGTCTTGCCACGCCCAACGCGGGCGGGCCAACATTTTTGCTTTGTATAAAAACGGCAGTTGAAATAATAGCTGTACCACGCCCCCTAAAAATACGCCTATTGCTAATGCATATGCACCAACAGAAAATTGGTCATGCAATAAAATGGCACAACCAATAATAGAAACATTAAGTAATACAGGAGTAAATGCGGCAACTGCAAAACGGTTGTACACATTCATTACTGCGCCACTAAGCGCCACTAAGCTTACAAAAAATAAATAAGGAAAGGTCAGCTTTAATAGTGAACTGGCAAGCTCAAACTTTTCTGCGTCAGGGCCACCTTGCCACCAATCAATAAACCAACCAGTACCAAATAAAGCGGCGATAACGGGGGATGCCACAACACCAAAAAGCGTAACGAGTAGTAAAATTGTGCCGAGTGTACCTGCCGCCTGCGCAACAAATATTCTGACTTTATCATCGCCTTGTTGTTCTTTGATTTCACTTAATACAGGTACAAACGCCTGTGCAAAAGCCCCTTCAGCAAATAAACGGCGTAAAAAATTAGGAATACGGTTTGCAAATAAAAACACATCGGCAGCAGCCCCTGCCCCCAACAAGTTAGCAACAACAGCATCACGCACTAGCCCTAAAATACGCGAGATCATTGTCATTGCACTTACAATCATCCCGGAACGAAACAAACCTTTTGACACTATAAATCCATATTAAAAATCAGCAATTAAGTTAATTATGCCATAGTCTTTTTTATAAATCGCTTTAAAGCACTAGGCTGGAACCCCTTGCTTTGTTACAATAGCGCCATTAACTGCTAAAGCGGCAAATTGATGTTCGTTATAAGGAGCAGTTTTTCTTGGATTGTTAAAATTAAATTGACATTCATGATAAAAACAGGCATATTCCACGGCCTTTAATTTAAGCTTTATTTAAGATTGTTAGGAGCAAACCTTGGCTAACATCAAGTCTGCAAAAAAACGCGCTATCACAAGCGAAAAAAATCGTCAGCACAACGCAAGCCGTCGTTCAATGATGCGTACTTACTTCAAAAAAGTAATCGTAGCTATTGAAGCTGGCGATAAAGAAGCTGCACAGCAAGCTTTTTCTGTTGCTACACCTATCCTAGACCGTTACGCAACTAAGGGTCTAATCCACAAAAACAAAGCTGCTCGTCATAAGAGCCGTTTAGCTGCTAAAATCAAAGCGCTATAATTGTTTTTGCAAGATTAAAAAAACCGGCTTTTGCCGGTTTTTTTTTGCCCAAAATAAATACGCTTTTTAAACGTTATCGAGCTCTGGATAAAACTTTTTCAGCATCGCCGCAATTTTCTTCGGAGAAAATGGCTTAACCACAAATCCTTTTGCTCCTCTATCTATTGCATCCTTCACATTTTCAACGCCTGAATGCGCCGACACCATCACCACGTTTGTCTCTGGTGATAACTCATTTATCTGCGCAATAAGCTCTCTACCATCACCGTCAGGTAGCTCTATATCTAAAAATATAATGTTAAAGTTTGCTGCACGGCATTCACTTATGCACTGCGCGGCCGTAGACGCTTCTTTTACATTCTCTATCCCTAAATGCATCAATGTTTGACTTAGAAAGCTGCGCACCGTGCTAACATCATCAACTATTAAAATAGATAGCTGCGTATTCATATATAATCCTTATAGGCTAAAAGCCGTGTCTGCGAAATTGGTGATTTGCTTAAAATACAGATATTTACTTTATTATAGAGAGCTAAGCCAAAAAGACCAGATTTGCTTTATGTCGAAAACCACAAAAAAGAGTCGTCGCAAAAAATAAAGCCGCTACTGTTAAACAAAGATCCAGTAATAAGCTTGCAAACCCTGGTTCACAATTAAAATCACACTCAAGTAGCACAAAGCGTGGCATCAAGTTGACCATGCTTTTTATTTTCGCGATATTATTATTTATACTTGTTTTAATACCAAAGCCGAGTTTACTTACTTATAAAAAATCATCTATGGTAAGCAAAAGTGTGTATTGGCCAGGGCTATTTGCCAATAAACCAAAGCTACTGGATTCAACGCTGCACCCTAGACTAGATAAGCATCGCAGAACACTATACCTCTGTGTAGATCTTCAGCAACCACAAAGCTGCCAAAAATATCATGTTATTGTTGAAGAGAGATTATTTTCGGTATTAATAACCTACTTTTAGCATTAAAAAAACTAATCTGAAAATTTAAAATTACTTGGTTGAAAGCTGTGCAAAAGATCAACATAATGGCGCTCCTTTTTTCAACAACTGAACTATTGAAACGACCATGCTAAACGAGCTAGATTGGCTTTTAAATACATTACTACTTGCACTAGGTTTAGGTGCATTTTTTATCAACCAGCTGACACTGCTTCGCGTTGCTGCGATTAGTGCGTGTGGTTTGTTATTCCTATCATTTAGCTTAGATCTTATGTCGTCGAGTATTATTTCAAATATGAGTTTAGTGTTGATCAACACATTTTACTTGTTCAAAGTTTATACGTTTGGGCAATTTAGCGTATCTCAGCATTAATTACTTCCCCTTAGAATATTTTATAGCCCAGTTTTTCTGGGCTTTTTTATATCTCACTGTTAAAAATCTTGGGTCTGGGTTTGAACTAAGTTAAAATTTATCTCGTATTAGCCTAATTTGAGATAAGCCCATGCCATTGTCAGATTTCGATTTATTCTTATCTTCTATGGAAGATGTTACCCCCATAACGCATGACACTGTGACCTTACCACCTAAAAACCATAAAGCGGTCATCGCCCAGCAAGAAAAAAATAAAGCAGCACAATCAGGTTTAGTTTCTGAACAGTTCAATCCGTTGGATGAACCACTTGAATTACTCGATCCACTTGCCATATTAAGCTTTAAAAAAGAGGGCGTACAAAGCGCGGTTTTTAAAAATGTAAGATTAGCGAAATATCAGCTTGATGCGACGCTTGATTTACATGGGCAACTTTTAAAAAATGCACACGCATCATTATTAGCCTTTGTTCAAGACTGCCATCAGCGCAATATAAGAATGGTACTCGTTCGCCATGGCATAGGTATTAAAAATAAAACCAAGCCAGGGATATTAAAAAGTTACGTAAATCAGTGGTTACAAACAATTCCATGCGTTTTAGCGTTTCATACTGCACTTAGGCAGCATGGGGGAAGTGGTGCGACGTATGTTTTATTGAAGAAAAGTGATGATAAAAAGCATCAAAACAGAGAAATACACAGCAAGCGTAGCTAAATCTTGCTGTGAAAATAAGGGTCAGATCAGCAGCGCTGCCGCATTGGCTTGATTAAACCAGGCAGATATTCCTAATATAATGATAGATACAACCACGATGCTAATTTTTGCGCCCCCTTGATTGGGTTTCATAATTCATCCTTTTTTTTATTATTGTTAGAACTGTTTTTAACAATAATAAAAATTACAAATGTTAACAAGCTGTTTCTTTTAAAAATTAAACAAATTTTAATCCTTGAAGGCCAACAACTGCTAATTAATAACCTTGCTGCTTATTAATGCAATTTATTAATGGCTGTTTCGCTTTTAAACGCAAAATGTTTTCTGCTATTTGTTCAATAACACTATCCAGATCTGACAACGCAGCACAGTGCGGTGTTAAAGTAATACTTGGATGCAACCAATAAGGGTGTTCGCTTGGCAGTGGTTCACTGGCAAACACATCAAGCACTGCTGCGCGTATACGTGTATTGTTAAGTGCATCAAGTAAATCAGCTTCTACTATATGCCCACCTCTGGCCACATTAATCACCACAGCATGTTCAGGCAGTTGCTCAAGTAACTGTTTATTAATAATGCCTTGGGTACTGCTGGTAAGCGGTAATAAACATACTAAATAATCGGTTTGCGCAAGCATCTGTGTTAAGCCGTCATCACCATGATAGAGTGTTGCAATGTTTGATGTTTTAGGGCTTCGGCTCCAAGCATTTACGTTAAAACCGTTATTAACCAGCCTATGTGCACATGCTTGACCTAGTTCGCCAAACCCTAAAATGCTTACTTGATTATGTTTATGCGCTCTTTTAGGTTTCCATATACTTTGCTGTTGCTTTATTGCATATTCTTTTAATCGCAATTTTTGTGCTAATACATGGGTAAGTACGTATTCTGCCATATCGTTGGCTAACTGTTTATCAACAATACGCACGACCTCTACATCCGCAGGTAATAAACTTAAATCAATGCTATCAACGCCTGCGCCAAATGATGACACAGCCTTTAAATTTGGTAACGTGGGCCACAGTGATGCAGGCGCATTCCACGCTAAAACGAACTCTACACTCTCTAAATTTTGGCAATCATCAAGTTCTTCAATTCGAATACTAGGCAATCGTGATTTCATTTTTGCTATTAATTTTGTGTTGTCTCGACCTGTTATAGTCACCAAAACTGACATGATGATTCCTTAAAAAGTAACCCTAAATAATAGTACTGGTATGGTTCAATTCAATAGTATGTAAACGGTTTTAAAAAGTCACACAACTGACCGCGTATTGTCATATCCGCACTCTAAGCTAAACATATTGGCTTTAGCCTAGTATAACAAAGAGGTGCGTATGATCAGTGTAGATAAGGTAATTGCGACTAACTTACCACAGTTAACTAACTCATTTAAAATAAAAAAACTGGTAAAAAAGAGCCTTAGCTACTTATTACATGAACAAGAGTTTACAAACTTTGCAACAACTTATCCCCATCTTCAAGGAATAGAATTTGTCGAGCAAGTACTTGATGAACTTGATTTTGACACTCGATACAAAGCAAAACAAATAGAAAATATTCCCAGTGAAGGGAAAATTGTCATTATTGCTAATCATCCAATTGGATCCTTAGATGCGCTTGCATTAATTAATGTGTTATCGACGGTGCGTGCCGATTTAAAAGTCGTGGCTAACCGAATGCTAATGACCGTTGATGCAATGCATTCATTATTACTACCCGTTGATAATTTGTCGGGGCAAAGTAAAAAACAAGAGTTGAGTAATATCCACCAGCATTTAAAAAATGAAGGAGCATTACTTATTTTCCCAGCGGGTGAAGTTTCTCGACTTCGACCAACAGGGATCAAAGACTGTAAATGGAACAGCGGGTTTTTACGTATCGCTAAAAAAGCTAATAGCCCAATTTTACCCATACATATAAAAGCCAGAAACAGCCCGCTTTTTTACGGAGCCTCTATGCTATATAAACCGCTTGCTAGTTTATTACTAGTCAAAGAAATGTTTAAACAGCGCCAAAAATCGCTCGAATTTGAAATAGGCGCCTCCATTGCTCCTGAATCTTATTTAATACCCGATTTAAAAGACAAGGAAGTGGTCGAGCTTATACGAAAACAGCTGTACCGTTTAACCACTAAAAAAACACTGCCACTAAAAACTCATGCTCCTATTGCCTCACCAGAGTGTAAAAAAGAATTAAAAAAAGCCATCGAAAGCTGCGAACATTTAGGTAAAACCAGTGATGGCATGGTTATTTACTTATACCAATACCAAGGCAGCTCACCGTTATTTCGTGAACTGGGTCGCCTGCGGGAAATTGCCTTTCGTGCAGTAGGTGAAGGCAGTGGCAATCGCCGTGATATAGACAAATACGACATGCATTATCAACACTTAGTCTTATGGGATGCACAATCACTCGAACTAGTTGGCGCTTACAGATTAGCCTGCGCGCAGGATGTGATTGAACAGCACTCTCAACGTGGGCTTTATACCGATAGCTTATTTAATTATACCCAAGAGATGACGCCATACTTCAAGCAAGGCATAGAATTAGGCCGTAGTTTTGTACAACCCAAATACTGGGGCAGAAAAAGCCTCGACTATTTATGGTATGGCATTGGTGCTTTTATTAATCGCCACCCCCAGTATCGTTACTTATTTGGTGCCGTGAGTGTGTCAAACGCACTGCCAGAGCAAGCAAAATCCTTACTGGTACATTATTATCAGCACTATTATGGCTCTGAAAAGTCACTCGCAACGCCTAACAATGCATTTCGTCACACCCGTGAGCAGCAGATTCAATGCACTAATTTGTTTATGGGTAACAACATCAAAGAAGACTTTGTAGAACTTAAACACATACTGGCTAATATGGGCACCCATGTACCCACACTATTTAAACAATACACCGAGCTATGTGAGCCAAATGGGGTAACGTTTTTAAGTTTTAGTATTGATCCGCAATTTAATAATTGTATTGATGGATTGGTATTGGTCGACCTTGAGAAAGTAAAACCGAGTAAAGCAAAACGCTATTTGGGAGCACAAAACACCGCCTCAATAAACTAAGCTTTGCCGTTTAAATATTAACTTAAGCGCCTAAGCTTGGGCGCTTAAACTTAAATACTTAAACTTAGGCAATTTAATATTTATCTAATCTCCTCATTATTAGATTGGCTAAATATATGTACTAATAGTTGGGTGTATATTTTCTCTATTTGTAACAAGTCGCTAATGGGCACATGTTCATTAACTTGATGAATGGTCTGGTTTAAAACCCCGCACTCTATCACTTGCGTGTTTTTACTTGCAAAAAACCGCCCATCTGAAGTCCCGCCACTGGTACTAAGTACCGGATAGCTTCCGGTCACGTTAAATATTGCCTGCTCTAGCTGGGCGAGTAAGCAGCGCTCTGCCCTATGGCTTGTATAATAAGGTTCACATGGACGCTCCCATTGCACCGTTAAATATTCGTTTAAATCATTCAGTGCAGTAAGTACCAGCTGTTTCACATCTGTACTTTTATACCCATGGCTGTAGCGAATATTAAACGTAATATTACATTGAGCAGGCACTAAATTATCCAGCACGTTATCAATATTAATACCGGTTACTTGCAAGCTTGTTTTTGAGCTTGGCTCATCTAAAAGCCAATCAATTTGGGTTAATCTATTCACTATTTCAGCGCTGATATGCGCAGCATTGATGGTATTTTCAGGATAGGCCACGTGTCCTGCTTTTCCTTGAATGGTTAAACGCGCTGACACCGCGCCACGTCGGCCATTTTTTATGGTGTCGCCCACTTGCAAATGACTTGTTGGCTCACCAACAATACAGCCATCAAGTACAATACCTTGTTGTGCTAGGCGTTTCGCAATCAACACTGAGCCATGCTCTGCCTCACCTTCTTCATCAGAGGTGATCAACCAATACAAGGTGCCCTGCTTTTGCCGCGCACTATGTATTAGCGACTGCGTTGCACTGAGCATGGCTGCAATCCCCCCTTTCATATCGGCGGCACCACGTCCATAAATCGCATCATTAATTATTTTTCCATCAAACGGATCAGCTAACCAGCCACCTTGCGCAGCAGGGACCACATCAATATGACCAGAAAATGCCACCACAGGGCCTGCTCCAAAAGATATTTTAGCAATTAAATTAGTGACATTATGGGCACTAAACTGCTCAATGCTAAAACCTAAATCAGTTAGCTGATGTACCAGCCACTCAATACCACCTGCGGAATTAGGCGTAATTGACTTAAATCGGACCAGCGTTTGTAAGTGACTGAGCGTTTTTAACTGTGGAATAGTTAAGTACGGCGCGGGTACTTTTTTGTTGATAGCTTTTGTCATAATAAACACACCTCGTTTTAGCAGTGTATTTATTACAACGACTTTTTATGACCGCATTATGAAAATACAGGCTAACGTGTGCCCTCTTCTATTAATGTTTCTCGTGTCACCTGCACAATGTGTTTATCTTCTTTGGTTAATCTGGTTTTTTTCCATGCGCCACGCATAAACCAAGCGAACGCTATCAGTGCGATGGTTATGTTCGTAATTGCAAACGAATACCATATTCCCTGATCGCCAAGCAAAGTGTGATTAGAAAGAATATAAGCGGCAGGAAACTGCACCACGCATTGTGATAATAACGCGATAATCATGGCATTAAGCATATTTCCAGAGGCACGAAAAGCAGCAACAATACAAAGCTGAACACCAATTCCCCCCCAGCTTAAACACATCACTTGAACAAACTGCGCGCCTTTATTTATTACACTGCTATCTTCGGGAATAAAAAATGCCACCAGCGTATCTGCATACAAATAAGCAATGCCCCCAACAAAAGAAAGGCCTATTAATCCCCACATACTGGCAAGCTTCGTTATTTGCTCAGCCCGTTTAATATTTCCGGCACCCATATTTTGCCCCACCAAAGTTGATACCGCCATTGATAAACCCATGGCAGGGATCATCACCATTTGCAAAATATTAGAACCCACGCCATAAGCCGCAATAGTAACGGTTCCAAAGCTTGCCACTAAAAATGACATGATGATCAAGCCAAAAGCACGTGTTGATAATTCAATAGAGCCTGGCGCTCCTAAGAAAAAAGCCCGTTTCATATATTGCCAATCGGGATAGAAGCTTTTTAGCTGTAATTGAATACCATGGCGACCGCGTAAAAATATAATAATGCCCGCCAGTGCCGCTAAACTTTGTGTAACCAAAGTCGCCAGCGCAGCGCCCATAACGCCAAGCCCTTCAAAGCGGCCATAACCAAAAATAAATAGCGGATCGAGAATAAAATTAAGTAACACGGTGGTGCTAACTATGATTAAAGGTACTTTAGTTTGCCCAATGCCCCGCATTAGCGATTGGAACATGGCGTAAATAAACACAAAAATAACGCCAATAAAGGACACATGCATAAACTTAAGCGCATCACTGTAAACCGCCTGCTCAACGCCTAGCAGTTTTAAAAAGTATGGGGAAAGTACATAACCTAGAAGCCCTAACACTAAGGCGGTAAATGCAACCATTAACACAGTTTGCGCTGCAACATGGTTCACTTTATCTTGCTGACCTGCGCCCATGTATTGCGCCGATAATATAACACCGGCCATTGCAAGCCCAGAGCCTATAGCAATGACTAAAAAAGTGATCGGGGTACTAATAGACACTGCAGCGACTTGGGTTGCTCCTAATCGCCCAACCCAAAATGCATCCGTAAGCTGATAAGCCGACTGCAATATATTAATGAGGATAATAGGAATACCTAATTTCAACAGCGCTTTAGCAATGGAGCCTTGAAGAAATAGTTGACCAGAGGGAGTCATGAGGTCGCTTACTTTTATTAAACCGTGAACATAGCCTTAGTTTAACAAAACTAGCTGATTATATTATGAATACTTCGTTTGCGGCTTGTATTTAAGTGATCAGTCAATAATTTTTAAGCACTAATTAAGTAAAAGTTTAATCTAAATCAATAAATAGAGGCTCTTTACTCATCCGCTTTTGAAACTTTGATCTAGAACAGGTTTTTATTTTTAACCTCGAGCAATAATAGCCTCAATCAACAAATAGTCACACAGTAGTTCACGGAGAACAACATGAAAACTAAACTAAGCATTGCAATACTTACTTCTTTACTGGCTCTTTCTCCTGCAGCACACGCAAACTTTAGTGTTAATGTTGGTGCAATTAATGTTAATCCAGATAACGATGGTTCAAAAATTAACGAAGCACCCACTCTAGGCTTAAAAGGCGACTCAGATACTCAGTTAGGTATTACTGTAGATTACGCATTTAACGACCAATGGGTATTAGAGCTTATTGCAGCAACGCCGTTTTCTCATGATGTAGAAGGTACTGGTGGTTTAGCTGGTAATAAAATTGCTGATATTAAACATTTACCACCATCACTGGTTGCACAATACCACTTTTTAGATAGCAGCTATGCACTTCGTCCGTTTGTAGGTGTGGGAATTAACTATACGACGTTCTTTGACGAACAGCCTTCTGCAGCACTTAAAGCAACGTTAGGAACTAACGATGTAGAAGTAAAACTAGATGATTCATTTGGTTTTGTTGCTCAAGTAGGTGCTAACTACAAGATTGATGAAAAATGGGGCCTACACGCTATGGTATCTATCATGGATATTGATACTGATGCGACTGTTTATGCTAATGGTGCAAAAGCATTAACTTCAACCGTGTCACTTGACCCTGTTGTTGCTATGTTTGGTCTTAAATACTCGTTCTAATAACGTTTATGTGTGTTAAAAAGGCCGTTAGGCCTTTTTTTTTGCCTGTGTTTAGCGAGGTAAGTTATTTACTTTTTTTTGCTCAAGCATTTCTTTCCAGTGAATTATTTCAGCCGGTAAAATGGGGGCAACCCCGTCAAAGCCTGCAACCTCGAGCATATGCTCAACGCTTACCACCCCTTTTTTACTTTTAAACACGCCGCGCACATAAGCAATGGCATGTAAGCCCCGCTCAGAATGAAACTTTTGTTCAATGTAAAAGTATTTATGATCCCAGCCAACCAAACGCGTACTAATAGTAAAACGTTGCATTGGCTTAATATCGCGGATGTAGGTAATAGCTGTCGCATTAACAATAGGAAACCAACGACGTTTCATTATTTGCTTAAGCAAACCAACCCGTTCAGTCATCCAGGTACGCGACAAGTCCATCATCGCTAAATAGCGTGAATTGGTTAAATGCAAATTAATATCGCAGTCACTTGGTAATGCTTTGTAGTCTATATCAACCGTATCTAACAACGATTGATAGTCACGATTACGTTTAATTTTAAAAAATAACAGCAGCAGTCTAAAATATAAGTTCACAGTAGAGGTCTTACCAGTTGAGTTTTTATCAGTGTATCATAGCGATTGACTCCTTTAGTTGTTTTTAAACCAAGGAATCAATCATTAAATGAGGATATTTGGGTATCTATCTTTAAACTTTAACCGTTTTGCGGTTAATTCCGTAATCACGCAATTTATTAGCCACTGCAGTATGACTTAGTCCCAAGCGTTTAGCTAACTGACGAGAGCTAGGATAGGCAGGATAAAGCTTACGCAGTAAGGTGGCTTCAAAACGCTTAACCGCTTGATCAAGCGAGCCCTCAAAATCAGACTCTAAATAGCCTAAATCATGGGTAAACGTGGGTAACTGTAAATGTTCAACGCGCAGTTCACTGTCTTCTAACAACGATACCGCACGGTAAATCGCGTTTTCTAATTGGCGTACATTGCCAGGCCACGGGTAATCTTGTAAAAACGTTAAACATTCTTCAGATAACTCGGGGACTGTATGGCCATTTTGCTGCGCATATTTTTGAATAAAGTGTTCAGCAAGTGGCCCAACATCCGCTTTACGATCTCTAAGCGGCGCAATTTCCAGTGTTAATACATTAATTCGGTAGTATAAATCTTCTCTAAATACGCCCTCTTGCACCATTGCTGGTAAATCTTTTTGCGTGGCAGCAATAATACGCACGTTCACTTTAACTTCGTTTTCGTCGCCAACTTTTCTAAATGTACCGTCTTGTAAAAAACGTAGCAATTTAGTTTGTAGCTGCGTCGACATTTCACCTACTTCATCTAAAAATACCGTTCCACCATCCGCTTGTTCGAGTACACCACGTTTAGGCGCTGCGTTTTCTTCATACCCGGCATAACCGAATAGTTCGGACTCAGCAACATCATCTGGTAACGAGGCGCACGATAGAGCAATAAATGGTTTTACTGAGCGGTTAGATGCATAGTGACAAGCTCGCGCTAGTAACTCTTTACCCGTCCCTGTTTCACCCGTAATAAGAATGGGGGCTTCAAGTTGCGCCATTTTTCGCGCTTCGCGAACAACACGGCGCATCGCCGTGCTAAAGTTATGAATAGTCGCAAAGCTTTCTTGGCCATAACGCCTAAAAGCACTCACTTGCTGGCCTAAACGGCTTTGCGATTTTATATTAATTACCGCGCCCGCTAACACATCGCCTTCGCTGCCTTGAGGGACCGCAATAGGCAGAATATCAGCAATAAAATCTTCACCAGCTACTTCAACACGCGTGGTTTGCCCCAGTACTTCTTTGCCTTCTAACCAACGGGTAAAGTTAAAGCCTTTGAGCAAATTATTAATATTAGCACCGGTGACTTCTTTTTCTGTTAATTGTAAATCTTTGCAGGCTGCGTCGTTACACAGGCGTACCCACCCTTTAGCATCAATAGATATAACGCCATCAGGAAGTGCTCTTAATAAAGTGTTAAGTTCGTTGTGCTCACGTTCAGACGGTAAAAACGCGGTTGTTCGTACATCATGTACACCATCGATTAAGCGAATAGACGGCATAATTTTTTGAAATTGTTCAAATTCAATCTCAGGAAAACTCACATATATACGACAATTTACTGAGTCGACTTCAATCCCCTTTAAGTCAACATTGTAGCTAACTAAAATATTAAGAATCTCTTGAGCAATACCAACTCGGTCTGCACAGTGAATATCTAAACGCATACACCCTCAGGTAAGGAAAAACTAGTTGGCGTGAATAATACGCTAACTCTGTTTACGAGCATAGTTTATTGTAAAGAAATTTGGACGAAAAAATGTTTTTTACTAACTAGAGGGCTTTTTCAAGCACTTAACGCATTCAAGCTTGGCTGTTCACTAAAAGTTGGGGTTGTTGCAACTCAATTTCGTCAAGCTGGCATTGTATAAATTATATGCAGCAATGAGCGAATCATTACTGTCCATACGCCAATATTCGCTCATGTTTAATCTAAGTGGTGATTATTAAATTAAAGTAGTAAAGGTTAACTATTATTGAAAAATTAGTAGCTGTAACTACCCGTAAAAGAAAGCTTTTATTTATTTTCAAGCGGTATTAAAGATAACGTTGGTATGACAATATTACCTATGCTGTTAAAGATATTTTTTAATAAGTTTAGGTGTTTACTACAGCAAATAGGGGTTCACACACTGGTATTTAACAATTACATAACCGATGTATGATAGCGCGCTCAACGCTTCCCCTAGCACAAAGGTCTATGTATACTTAGGCGCAATTGTAACTAGGATAAGGGTGTGACTCTTACCTAAACGTATAGCTGCGTTTAGCAAACCATTACCTTAGCTGCATAAAAAACACTGATGATCGAGCATTTATTATACTTTTTATAAGTAAAAATTTAGCTAAATAAAAAACCACAAGGTCATCAAAACAATAATGAATTAGGAAGTAAATATGAGTTCAAATTCTGACAGTGGCTGGTTTGGTCACCCTAAAGGACTTTCAACCCTGTTTTTCACAGAAATGTGGGAACGAATGAGTTACTACGGTATGCGAGCGATGCTCGTATTATTTATGACAGCAAGTTTACAACAAGAAGGCCTAGGATTTACCGTTGCTTCTGCTGCTGCAATTTATGGCTTATACACAGGTTCAGTATACTTTTTAGGTTTACCTGGTGGTTGGTTAGCAGATAGATTATTTGGTGGTCAAAAAGCAGTATGGTATGGCGGTATTATTATCATGTGTGGCCATATTATTTTAGCCGTGCCACATGAATATTCATTTTTTATTGGTTTGATCTTTGTTGCAACTGGTACTGGTTTACTTAAACCTAATATCAGTGCCATGGTTGGTCAGCTTTATACTGACGAAGATGAGCGCCGTGATGGTGGTTTCGCTATTTACTACATGGGTATTAACTTAGGTTCTTTAATTGGTTACTACGTGTGTGGTTACTTTATGGAAAACGTAGGTTGGCACTGGGCATTTGGTGCCGCGGCTGTCGGTATGGGTATTGGTTTAATTCAATACAAGCGTACACTTAAAAACTTACCAGATCACAGCGCCTTACCTGCTAACCCATTAAGTCCTAAAGGTACTTCGCGCGCATGGGGTGGTATTGCCGCATTTGTTATCGCGACCGCCGGTGTTACCGCTGCTGCGATGACAGGTGCTATTGTCATTAACCCATCGATTGTTGCAGGGTACACCGCAGTTATATTTACTGTTATCTTTTTCGTTTACTTTGGCCTTATATACTTCAAAGGCAAACTAACCGATGCTGAAAAACAAAGAATGTGGGCGCTATTTTTAGTCTGTGTCGCTTCAGCCTGTTTTTGGTCTGGCTTTGAACAAGCCGGTTCTTCATTAAATCTGTTTGCTCGTGACTACACAGACCGTCTGGTTGGCACATTTGAAATTCCAACGACTTGGTTCCAATCTCTAAATTCATTGTTCATTATTGCGCTATCGCCATTCTTTGCCGCTTTTTGGATTAATTTATCTAAAAAAATGGTCTCGCCTACTTACAGCGTAAAATGTGCGTTGGGCCTCGTTATTATGGCTTCAGGCTTTTTAGTAATGTTTATGGCAGCACACTATGCCGCTGAAGGCTTAAAAGTAGCACCTTATTGGCTTGTTACTACGTATTTCTTACACACAGTGGGTGAGCTTTGTTTAAGCCCAGTTGCATTGAGTGCTGTAAGTAAGTTATCGCCTCGCCGCTTTACTGGTCAAATGATGGGTGTATTTGTACTTACATACTCTATTGGTAACGTAATTTCAGGATTACTTGCTGGTAACTTTGATCCTAACAATGTTGAAGAAATCCCGAACCTTTACCTACAAATTGCCTTATTTAGTATCGGTGTAGGTATCATCTTAGTACTGATGAGTTTTAAAGCTAAAATATGGGAAAAACAAGGTTTAGAACAAACCGCACCAACACAATAATTTAGATTTATCACACGCATAATTATGAGCTTTGATAAATGATATCAAATACCTCCTGTAGTTAACTGCAGGGGGTATTTTTATGGCCGCTAGATTAAACCCCACAATTTTTACATTCAGCCGTATATTATTTATACCTCATCACTGTGCATAAACGAGTTTATAGCAGCAAAGCATCAATACTCTTTGTTTTTATATATATCGCAGCTAACCAAACTCATTAAAAGTGTAAATAATAAAATACAAAAACCGCACTTTTTTTAGCGAAAAAAAACTAAAAACACATATAAATAAATTAAATTAAACTATTAATAATCAATAACTTAATAATAAAGTCTGCACTTCTATCTCGCTTCCTAATTTTTACTTTCACCTGCTCGTATGTAAATAAACAACATACTTTGATAACCGTCTCGTAAAATTTACACACGCGCTATTTACTAAATAACAACACCCTCTTCCCCAAAACACCAATCTGGTTAATCATGAAGGCAATACGATAACTAATAATCGCAGTGCTTAATTGCGGGAGTAATGACAATGAGCGAAGTAAATAATCCGTTAGGCCTAATGGGCATTGAATTCACTGAATATGCAACACCGGATGCAGATTACATGGACAAAGTGTTTACTGATTTTGGCTTTTCTAAGCTAAAAAAATTCAAGGGTAAAGACATTGTTTATTACAACCAAAACGATATTCATTTTTTACTAAATAATGAGCGTGAAGGTTTTTCTGCTGAATTTGCTAAAAGCCATGGCCCAGCAATCTGTTCAATGGGTTGGCGTGTAGAGAATGCGCAAAAAGCATTCGAGGTTGCTGTTGAACGTGGTGCAAAACCTGCGACAGACTCAACACATAAAAATTTACCATACCCTGCTATTTACGGTATCGGCGACAGCTTAATCTACTTCATCGAACAGTTTGGCGACAAAGGTTCTATCTATGAGTCAGATTTCGAAGACTTAAGCGAGCAAAACATTGTTGAAGACAAAGGCTTCATCCGTATCGACCATTTAACCAATAACGTATATAAAGGCACGATGGAAACATGGGCTAACTTCTATAAAGACGTATTTGGTTTTACAGAAGTGCGTTACTTCGACATTAAAGGTCAAAAAACAGCGTTATTATCTTACGCACTTAAATCTCCGTGCGGCACTTTCTCGATTCCAATCAATGAAGGTAAAGATAACAACAACAACCAAATCGATGAGTACTTAAATGAGTACAATGGTCCGGGTGTACAGCATTTAGCATTCCTAACTAATGACCTAGTAAGCTCACTTGATAAGTTAGATAAATCAACGATTGCCACGCTTGATATCATTCCTGAATATTACGACACCATTTTTGACCGTGTGCCTTGGGTTAAAGAAGATAAAGAGAAGATCCGTGAGCATCAAATCCTTGTAGATAGCCAAAGCGAAAACTGTTATCTACTGCAAATTTTCTCGAAGAACCTATTTGGTCCTATCTTCATTGAGATGATTCAACGTGTTGACGATGGTGGCTTTGGTGAAGGTAACTTCCAAGCGCTGTTCGAATCAATCGAACGTGATCAAGAGCGTCGTGGTGTAATCTAAACCGCCATATTGCGCTTAAAAAGCAGCGTTTAACACGCTGCTTTTTGTCGTTTTAAATTCTGTTTTAAACTAACTGTTTAAATTGCGTTGATTGCCTCCATATAGATAACTAATAAATCAGCGCGAACCAATAAGGAAAGAGTATGAGCCTAATTAACGAAACCCACGATATTAATCTAAAAAGCTGGGTTGCATCTGCTAACGAAGCGAACTGTGACTTCCCAATTCAAAACCTTCCTTTTGCAGAAGTACGTCGTAAAAATTCAGATGAAGCGTTCCGTGGCGCTGTAGCTATTGGTGATCAGGTTATTGATTTAGCAAAAGTAAATGAACTTGGTTTATTCTCTGGTGATGCACAGATTGCCGTTAAAGCTGCAAGCCAAGCTACATTAAATGAATTTATGGGTCTGGGTGAGCAATATTGGTCAGCCCTACGTTTAGCATTATCGAAAGCATTACGTGAAGGTTCTGAGCATCAAGAACAACTTACACACGCACTTATTGCGCAAAGCGAGATTGAGTTTGCTCTGCCGTGTCGCATTGGCGATTACACTGACTTTTACACCTCGATTTATCATGCGACTGCCGTAGGTAGTTTATTCCGCCCTGATAACCCACTGCTACCGAATTACAAGTGGGTACCGATTGGTTATCACGGTCGTTCGTCATCTATTGGCGTGTCTGGTCAGCAGTTTCATCGCCCTAAAGGACAAACTAAAGCGCCAGATGCAGAAGTTCCTTCATTTGGTCCGTGTAAGCGCCTTGACTATGAGCTGGAACTAGGTATTTACCTAGGTAAAGGTAATGATCTGGGCGATGCAATCTCAATTGAAAATGCTGAAAAGCATGTATTCGGCTTTTGTGTTTTCAACGATTGGTCAGCACGTGATTTACAAGCATGGGAATACCAACCGCTTGGTCCATTTTTAGCGAAAAATTTCGCATCAACCGTGTCACCATGGATTGTAACTACCGAAGCACTTGCACCATTCAGAACAAGCTGGACGCGTGATGAAAATGATCCGCAACCATTAGAATATTTAGAATCAACGGCTAACCGTGATCAAGGTGCATTTGATATTCAAATGGATGTTAAAATTCAAACACAAAAAATGCGTGATGAAGGCTACAACCCAACTCAAGTGTCTAAGTCTAGCTTTAAGCACTCATACTGGACTGTAGCGCAAATGGTAACTCACCATACCGTAAACGGGTGTAACTTTATGCCAGGCGACATGCTGGGCTCTGGCACGCAATCAGGACCTACTCATGAAGAAGCGGGTTCATTACTTGAGCTTTCTCGTGGTGGTAAAGAAAAGATCACTTTAAGTAACGGCGAGCAGCGTAGCTTCTTGGAAGATGGCGACAACGTTATAATGCGTGGCTGGTGTGAAAAAGAAGGCTTTGCACGTATTGGCTTTGGCTTTGTAGAGAGCACCGTACTACCAGCAAAATAATATATAAAATCAATAAACTAGTAAAAAAGGGTTGCTGAATCAGCCGCCCTTTTCTATTAATTAAGCCGAAGTTACAATTTTTTTCTGGCTTTTTTAGTTCAAATTGCTATCTTGAACCCCTTAATAGCCAGTATTTATGTGACATGCCTTTATTTATAAAGTCTTTTTTTAATAAACATTTCCCAGCTCGTCAGCTGCTCATTCGCCAAAATGGTGAAGTAAAACATGTTGTTTTGACGCCTTGGCTACAGGTTTCTGTGCTTGCTATTATTTTCATTGCTATTGTGTGGATGAGTGTCTCTAGTATTCGTGTGTATATGCAAACACACCAAATTTCTCATATCGAGCAAACTCAGCTTGATAAGCAAGTACAATGGCAACAAAAAGTAAAGCAACAGCAACAACGCTACGCATTGCAGCAAGAGCAGTTAGCTGAACTCGAACAAAAACAAGCTTTATTACAAGGTATGATTGAATCACTCCCAGCTTCTATCAGCAAAGATGTAATAAAATTAGAGGGTGAGCTTGAATCTTCTCCTATTAATGAGAACGAAAGCGAATTTCATGAGCCGCTCGAAGAAGATAAAACACAAAATAAACACGCACAAAACAGTTTAACCAGTTTTGAGCAGCGCTACACTTTATTAAATCAGCAATACGATACTAATTTTACCTTATTAGCTGCGCAAATTAATCAACGCCACGACGCTATTTTAGAGATATTGCAAGACACAGGTCTCGAAAATGCACTGGCACAGCACCTCGCGTTAAGCACGCAGACAACGGCGCAAGGTGGCCCGCTAGATATACTCGATGAAAGTAAAATTCCAAGTACTTTTCTTGCTATTGCCGATAAGCTACTACTGTTAAATCAGCTAGAAAACTTTTTAACCGCCTTGCCGAACACATTACCCTTACCTGCCGCAAAATATTATATTTCCAGTAATTTTGGACTTAGAAAAGACCCAATGAATAAAAGGCGCGCTTTTCATAAAGGCGTTGATTTAGCTGGCTGGCATAAAACAGAAATTTTTGCCCCTGCCGATGGCACGGTTCGTCGAGCGGGCCGTAATGGCGGTTATGGTAACTTTATAGAGTTAGCGCATAAAAACGGTGTTGTAACGCGCTTTGGTCACTTAAACAAAATTAATGTTAAAAAAGGTCAATTAGTCACAAAGCACGATGTCATTGGCTTAATGGGCAGTACCGGAAGAAGTACAAGTACTCATTTACACTATGAAGTATTAATAGACGACAAGCATGTCAATCCACTAAAAATAACAAAGGCGCTTTCTCGTGTTTGGTAAAAATAAACAAGCAAAAACAGACTCATCAATCAAGCGAGTAAGTCATACTCCCTCAATCATTTCTAATGATGTGCGTATAACGGGCTCTTTGGTAAGCCAAGGTGAAGTACAACTAGATGGACGAATAGACGGTGATATAAAGGCCGAACATTTAGTGATTGGCACTTCAGGTGTTGTTGAGGGCGTTGTTGAGGCAAGCAGCGTTGTTGTTAAAGGTAAAATCATCGGCTCTTTAAATGCAAGTGAAGTAAAGATCGAAAATAACGCTCATGTACTTGGCGATATATTTCATGACACCCTGAGCATAGAAGCCGGTGCGATTATTGAAGGTAGTTTAAAGCAGCGCTTTGAAAAAGAAGTCATTGAGCATGCTAAAGATAAACCAAAACCGGTTAACGATATAAAAGCCATTGTTGATAATGAAGACAATGGCCTTTCGTTTGTAAACAAGTCGTCTACTGCAAAAGGTTAAACCTAAACAAAAAATGGTTTAGTCAATAAACTAAACCATTGTTTTTAATACTTTATATAAAAAATATAATTTAGCAATTACTTCTTCTTTGTGATGTACATGGTTATATCTGCAGTAAACACCAACTCATTTCGGGTATTGTAAAGCTTTACCGGCACCACTAAATCTTCTTTATCAATCCATTGATGAGGTAACTCAATTTCAGCAATCGCAGTAACGTCTGTGTCTACTTTAGCTAAGTATTGTACTGTCATACCTTTAGGTATCCAACGGTGTGTTTTATGCGGTACCGTCGCATCCACCATCACTCCCGCACACAGCTCAGCCAAATTACATTGAGCAATAGCATGAATTGTTCCAATGTGATTATGTACACGGCGTGTGTTTTTAACCACAGCACTACAGTGCCCTGCTTTTAAATCTAAAATAGTGGGTTTCATAGAGCCAAAATATGGTGCCTTGAAACACACGGCTTTACTGAAAAGCCAGTTACCGCATGGCCACTTTTTAAATTTATGCCATGTTTTTATTAATGCAGACTCATTACTCATTATTATTTTTCCATTGTCTTTGCTTAAAAAGCAAATTAACACATCGGATCAGTTTAAAGAAGTGTGATACTTAAACAAAAATAATCATAATAAGGTTCAAAGTAGGTAACTTGGCTGATACATCGGCCATAAGCCCTTTCTTTTTCATCAGTCGCCACTTAAAATACTAACAAAAGGAGACCTGATGCATACACAGCCCGCTAAACCTAATTTTACTTTATTACTTATCTTAGCGTTACTCGTCATTTTTTGTCCGATGGGCATTGATATTTACCTGCCTGCCTTTCCCACTATCGCAGAGCAATTCTCAGTGAGCGAAAAGCAAGTACAGCAAACGGTGGCTATTTTTATGCTTACTGTTGGTTTGGGGCAATTAATTGCAGGTCCACTCGCTGATCGTTTTGGCAGAAAGCCCATCGCCTTAACTGGGGTCGCTTTGTACGGACTGGCGGCATTGGGGGCATATTATACTCCTAGCTTTTTAGTACTGATGTTTGCTCGTGCTATTCAAGGATTAGGCGCGTGCGCTACCTTTGTTGTTGCTTTTGCAATAGTAAGAGATAAGTTTGGTAGTGAACGCAGTGGCCAAATAATTACCTATCTAAACGGTATAGTTTGCTTTATTCCAGCATTAGCGCCCATTTTAGGTGCTTGGCTAACCGTACAGTTTGGTTGGCAAATGAACTTTCTATTTTTAACCGGTTTTGCATTACTGGGGTTTATTGTCACCTTATTCTTGTTTAGGGAAACACGACCAGCAGACAGTCATTACCAGGGGCATATTTTAGATTTAAGACGCTTTCTCCCCATCATTTCAACTCCATTATTTTTATTTAATAGCTTGTTATGTATGGTCACTATGTCAGCTATATTGGTGTTTGTAACACTGGCTCCCGGTTGGCTCATTACTGAATTAGGTGGCAGCGTAGCCGACTTTACCTTTTGGTTCTCACTCAATGCAGTGCTTAGTATTCTTGCTAGTTTTATTATGCCTATTTACATTAAACGCCAACCTAAAAGAGCCTTAAAAATAGGCCTTTTAGTGCTAGTGAGTGCCGGCTTACTTATGGTGTTATTAAGCCAATTTAAAACGCCATTGGCATTAATGATCCCTATGTTCATTGCAGCATTTGGTTTTGCTTTAACACTTGGCTCTGCCGCCGGGCGTGCTTTGAGTTTATTTCCTAAACAAGCAGGCACCGCCTCTGCCCTTTTGGGAGCAATGCAAATGAGTGGAGCAAGTTTATTGGTGTTTATTACTCAATATTTAAATTTATCAACCCCAGAGCTTATAGGCACACACTTTTTATTATTAATTCCCTTTTCTTACTTACTGTTTCGTTATGCTAAATATGCCTAATAAAATGCACGTTTACTGAGCCTGTGAATTATAATCATCACAGTCAATTAGTACTGTAGTTAAAACTCTTTACCAAGCGGGCAATATGCCCGCTTTTTATTTTTCTATATGCTTGATAACATTAACCACCAAACCCTTTTTGATTCAGAGCAATGATCAATCCTGATTTTTTACTTTCATTTTTACTCGCCAGCTTTTTAATGGCCGTCGCGCCTGGGCCATCAAACGCGTTCTTAATGGCACAAACATTTGCTAACGGGCGAAAAGCAGGTATGCAAAGTGCTTTTGGCTTTGCCTTAGGTGGCGTAGTACATACATTTTTTGCAGTTATTGGTTTAAGTGCTATTTTAAAAGCCTCTGAAACAGCCTATGCCAGCGTACAATATGCAGGTGCAGCCTATTTATGTTACTTAGGTTTTATGATGCTTAAAGGCACGTTTATGCCACCATCTTGTGAGCAAAGCGATAAACCGCATGTTACAACCAATAAAAACAAAAATGTCATGTTTCATGCTATGATGACAGAAGTGCTTAACCCTAAGGTGGCTTTATTTTTTATTGCTTTTATCCCACAATTTGTTGACCATAGCTTGTCATCTGCAACCTTTCAGCTGGCGTTTTTTGGGCTACTGTATCCAATCTTTGCTTTTCCGATAGACTGCACGTATATTTATTTCGGCGATAAAATAGCTCAATTTTTTAAAAATCACCCAAATAGCCAGCTCTGGATTGATAGGCTCACAGGCATTGTATTTATTGCCTTGGCTATCAATTTATTACTCTAACTAATAAGAATCAGCATGGATCAAAAAATACAATCTCTACCTGCGCAAAAAAATATAGCCTTAGTAGCACATGACGGCAAAAAAGCCGCGCTTAAGTTATGGTGCGAAAAACATAAGGCCATTCTAAGTAAACACACTTTATATGGCACAGGGACTACTGGGCATTTAATTGAGAAAACAACAGGGCTTGATGTTATTCAATTATTAAGTGGCCCTATGGGCGGCGATCAACAACTCGGGGCGAAAATAGCGGAGCATGAAATACATGTATTAGTCTTTTTTTGGGACCCTTTAGCCTCGCAACCTCATGATCCCGATGTTAAAGCTCTGCTACGTTTAGCTGCTGTGTGGAATATTCCTGTGGCGTGTAATGAAGTGAGTGCCGATATGCTACTTAGCTCACCATTAATGGATATAGAGCTTGAGCGAACATTGCCAGATTACGAAAAATACCTCGCAACCCGACAAATACCTCTATAGCAGCTTACTTATAAAGCATGCTGGCCCATTTAGTAAGGCCAGCAGTTACACTACCAAAGTGATCACCGTTCACCATTTTTATGTTACCTAAATGCTCACTCAACGCCGCTTTAATTAATGGAGACTGTGCACTCCCTCCCGTTAAGTAAATCACATCGGGAGTGGTATTCGCATCAGTAATTGCCTGTTTAGCTAAGGTAACAATCTGACTAATGCTATCGTCAACAGCAAGCGCTAAATCAGCGACTGAAATATCTTTGCTTAATGAGTTATCTAAAAAGGCTAAATCACAATTAAAACTATTTGCGGATGTTAATGCAATTTTAGCCGCTTCAGCTTGTTGAACTAATTGGTGACCTTGCTTATTTTGCTGTAAGTGAATAAGTCGTTTATAAAGTTCAGGGACACTGACATCGCGTAACTGCGCACTGAGTTCACGATAATGCTGGGCACTATAAAACTGGCTCTGTAAATTCACATCGTTAATTTTACAAGCTTGCCAAAATGCTTGATTAGGTAGTGGTAAACCTGATTTAAACGTACTGCCAAGCCCGAGTAACGGCATTAAACCATGGTAGCTCAAAGCAATATCTAAATCGTTTCCGCCAACACGTTTACCACTATGAGATAAAAAATCACTATCTCGCTGGCTATTTCCTCTAAAGCTTGGCCCCATTTGTACAAATGAGCAGTCACTGGTACCACCGCCAATATCAATCACCAATACTTTTTGGTCTTGCGTTAAATCACTTTCATAATCAATACCAGCGGCGAGTGGCTCATATAAAAACTCAACATCTTTAAAGCCCGCCCGGTTTGCTGCGCGTGTTAGAATACCCACGGCTTGTTGGTTTGACTGTTGACCACCAACCGCTTGAAAATTCACTGGGCGCCCAATAACAGTTTGGCTCAGCGTATACCCTAACGATAATTCAGCACGTTGTTTTATTTTTAAAATCATTGCTGTGGCAATATCTTCAAAAAAATTGATTTGACCTTGCTTTAAGCCCGTTGCGCCAAAAAATGATTTAGGGGATTTTACAAAATAACCTTCTTCAGGAAATTGCACATATTCACTAATCGCCTCACGGCCAATGAATAAGGTGTCGTCGCCGGCTTGTAAGTCTAGGTCTGATTTAATTCGCGGGAGTGTATTAAGTAAGGGTTGGCGCGCGGTTTTATAGGCATGCTCATGCTCTGAGCCCTGCAAATGCTGCGCAACAAAATCAACGACTAAGGCGCTATGATGAGTGTATAAAGTTGATGGAAGATAATGTTTGCCTTGCTCTAAAGGGATAAGCTGAACACGCTCTTCGTTTAAAACACCCATAGCACAATTAGAACTACCATAATCAAAACCAACAAACATAGATCACCAAACATTACCAAAAAGGCCGCGCAATTTAGCATAATTGCTAAAAAATATATACTGAATTGGCCTACACTCTTTATTTTTCGGGTCTTTCTCGCAAAAAGCTAGCAAAACGCGGTAAACCATTTTTAGTGTATCCGTGGTATCGATAAGTGATTGTTGAACCAATAGCTGGCGGACGCTTGCGTTCTTCATCACTAAAGCCCGTGCCAATAGAAAAGGTTACGCCTTGCTTGGTTTGCACTCGCAATGCCCCGAGCATACCAGTGTATTTACCTTTACCTGGTAAATGTTCAATAACTAGCGCTTCAGCATCCAAATAAGGTTTGAGTTTTAACAATGCACTAGAGCGACCACTCGAATGCTTAGCCTCTGCTAAATGAAGCATAACGCCCTCCCCGCCTTGTTTGGTGACCTCATTAAAGTAATCACTTAGTTGTTGATTGTCGCTAAATTGATATTGCTTAACCGCCTTAATATGTGAGCTATTTAACTTAGTAATGAGTGACAGGTAATTTTGATAGCGACGATGAAAAGGCGTGCTTGTATCTGGCATATCAAATACTTGATAAATCACTGTTTGCCAGAGTAAGTCGTTGGGTATTTTTGTTCTAACAATACCACTGAGAACAGAAAATTGCCCCCGCTTGGTCCATAACTCACCGTCTAACCAAACATCAGGCAAAGGGGCGGTAAACCACTTAGGAGGATTAATTGGATTACCTTGGCGGGTAACAAATTGTTTCCCCGTCCATATTGCTCTAACGCCGTCAAACTTTTCACTCACCAAATATTGGCGAATATCGTTATGCTTAGTTTCATCATAAACATCAGCGAGTTGCACCTGCGGCAATTGCGCTAATAAACTCGCACTAAAAAGCGTTAAAAAAATAAATAGGTATCTTTGAATAGTAACCATAACTGCATCCTTGCAAATTTAAATATGGCTTAAACTATAGTTGAGATTGAAGCCATTGCCAAAATTCTTCAAGGTTATGCATTTGCTGTGTTGCTTTACTGAAGTCGTGCTGCTCGGTGTGCTAATTAGCAATCGCTACAACGGATAAGGCTGCATTATTTGCTGCTGTTACGCCAGTGAAGGTATCTTCAACGGCAATCGCATTTTTTGCAGCGACCTGCATATTTTTAAGTGCTAATAAATAGGGATCACCGGCTGGCTTTGGATTGGTTACATCGTCTTTTGTAACCACCGTATCAAATAAATCATAAAACCCTAATCCTTTTAGTATTGGCTCAGCTTCATGGCATGCGCTGCCTGTTACTAACGCCATTTTTAAGTCTTGCTCTTTAACCGCGAATAAAATATCTGCAGCATAAGGCATTAAAGGCGGTAAATTGGTTTTAACGTTTGCTAGGGTCTGTTGATCTTTCAAGGTTAAATTTGCAGCAGACTATTTGGTATTTAGGCAAGGCAGAGCCTATGTGGTGTGGTTACTCCCCATAAATAGGCGATAACGCAGCATCAATGCCAAATAGGCGTTGCCCGAAGGGTTCTGCCTAGGGGCGATTAACTCTTTGTTGCTCGGCTTTGACTTATTCTTACATGGATGTAAGCCAATAGAATAACGCAGGAGCAGTTATCGAGCCCACTAGGTTACAAACCTCGCGCCGCGATTAAATCGCCCCTAGCTTGAACAAATTTAAATCTGCAAAGGTCAACAGACCCTTAAACAAACGGTATTTTTCATCCGCTAAATAGCGGCTACTTACAGACAAGTTATGAACTTGTTTTATTTCCTTTGCAGCGTCAATAGTGGGACGTCCCGAAAAGCGCCTACAAAAATCATCTTCTTTATAACACACACCAAAAGGCGCAAGTAATTGGCTCCAGCAGTTATAGTGCACACTTTCCGAGTCAACCAAAGTGCCATCCATATCAAATAATACCGCTTCAATTGACATTCTTTTCTCCTAGTTATTTAACCTAAACTTTGGGTAATAAAAAAGGTGCCTAGGCACCTTTTAATAATTTGTGTTACTCAGCCAAACCTGCTGGCGGCTCAGCATAAGCGTCTTCGCCGGTATCTACATCAACTAACTCATAACCTCGGGCTTTGCGCATTACTTTAAGTATCGGCTTTTCGAAGGCGGTTTTTAAGCGCTCAGCATCATCTTTTAACGCATCTAATGTGGTTCCAAATGGTGCTGCACCAGTTTCTGACCAGTTAGTTACTTTACCATTTAGGTTATATTCCACTTCGTGTATTTGATATTGCGCAGCTTCATCTTTGGTTGCTTCACAAAAAATTACACGGTAATTCCAAAATCCAGCCATTACTTTTTCTCTTTAATAAACATATGAGCGCTACTGTAGCAGCTCTACCAAAATAAAAAAGCCTGCACTAGGCAGGCTTTTATCAATAATTACAATTTAACGTTAAACTTTTCGATTAGAAAAAGTTAACTTTAAATTCAGCACCAATGTAACGCTCTTCGTTAACCATTGCTGTGTTGTTGTTGAAATCAACACCACCAATTGCTTGTTGCTCGTCAAATAGGTTACGCACGAATGCTGATACTTCATATTCGTAGTCGCCTTGCGCCCATGCATAACCGGCACGTAGACCAACTTCAGTTAGTGGCTTACCTTCAAACTCAACTGATTCATATAAGAAAAAGTCAATTTCACTGCGGTACGAAACATCAGCGTAAGCAAAGAAATCACCTTCAGTGAGTTCTTTAGTGTAACGAAGTGTGATGTTAGAGATCCACTCTGGTGCATGCGGTAAGCTGTTACCATCTAAAATAGCACGATCTTCAGGACCAAATTCACCTAGTACTTGGAAGGTAGGATCAGTAACAGTACACTGTGCACACACTGCAACGGCTAAATCTTTGTCTTTAAGCTCTGTTTTGTTGTAGCTTAAATTAAATGTAGCATTTAGTTCATCCGTTAACACCCACTCAGAATCAATTTCGAAACCGTAGCCAGTTGTTTTATCAGCATTTAATAGGCGGTTAAAGTTAGCACCACCACCTACAGCAGTTAGCTGTTGGTCATCCATAGTGTAATAAAATACGGTTGCATTTACGCGGCCTTGGCCATCTAACACATCAGATTTAATACCTGTCTCGTATGACGTAACAGTTTCTGAATCAGCAACGGTTACTTCATCACCAAATAAGATACGACCCTGAAGACTTGGTGCACGGAAACTGTTAGCAATACGACCATACCAGTTTACGTCATCGTTGATTTTGTAGTTAGCTGATAAATCCCAGCTTACGTGATCATCGCTAACATTTTTTTCAATGTAAGTAGCAGCACCACCTACAGGGCTAAGCGTACGATTTGCTGAGAATTCTTTCTCATCGTCTGAATAACGAAGGCCCGCGGTTACTTTCAAGTCATCAGTAATGGTGTAATCAACTGAGCCGAATACAGCCCATGCTTTAGTATCTTGCTGCTGACTAACAAAACCGTTTAATACGCCATTATTGGCTGTATCATAGCTAAAGTTTTCAATCGTTAATGCTTCGTCGAAGTAAAAAACACCCACCTGGTAATTTACGTCACCGGCAAAGTTGCTTGATAAGCGAAGTTCTTGCGTGTATTGGTCTTGATCTGGAATACCATCAGCACTTTCTGAAGAGAAAGGAATAAAACCAGGGCCCATTGCAACTGGAACATCATTGATAGAGAACCCACCGTAGCCACCATCGATGTCAGCACGAGAGTAAATTTCTGCACTTTCCCAACCAGAGATTGACGTTACTGTATGGTTAGCTAAGTCCCACTCAAGCTTAAGACTTGCACCTTGCGATTCCACTTGCTGCGTCGCACGAGATGCGGCATCGTGATACACCACGTCATTTTCAAAACCATCAACTAAATCGTTAGTACCAGGCTTGATAGTATTGGCACGAAAGGCAATTGGAGAGCCATCTAAATCACGAACATGGTAATTAAATAATCCAGTGAAATCGTCACCTTCATATAAAAATTGAATACGGGCTGCTTGTTCAGTGTAACCACCTAAAGCATCTTTTTGCTCAAAACCTGGTGCACGATTATCAATGTAATCGTCTTTATCTTGCCAAAGTACTGAAACACGTGTTGATAAACGATCTGTTAATGAACCACCAACAGCGCCTTCAAAATCAACAGCACCACGACTACCGTAAGATACAGAGCCATAACCTTCAAATTCTTGACTTGGTTTTACGGTATCAAATTTAACTAGACCAGCCGGTGTATTACGACCAAATAATGTACCTTGAGGACCACGAAGCACTTCAACACGTGCTACGTCAAATACAGGGAAACCTTTTAAGATTGCGTTTTCTTGTACAATTTCATCAACCACAAGCGACACTGGTTGCGAAGCATTCAAATCGAAATCAGTGTTACCAAGGCCACGTACATAAAAGCGTGGGAATGAACGGCCAAATGAAGATTCAATAGATAAACTTGGGATTTTCGCATTCATAAAACGAATATCCATACCAGCTGAGCTGTAAGCATCTAAGCTATCGCCTTGCAGGGCTGAAACAGCAACAGGCACTTCTTGAGCGTTTTCTACTCGTTTACGAGCAGTAACTTGAATAACTTCTAGTTGGTTCTTCTTAGCAGTAGTTTCTTGCTCAGCAGCTAGGGCTGAAATTGAAGTACCTGCTACGGCAGAGAACAACGTTGCATTGATAAGGGTTGCTAACGTAGATCTTTTCATTGCTTTCATGTCGGGGTTAACCTTTTTAGTGCACTCTTGTTCAACGGTTGATGTGTTGCGCAATTAAATAATTACGGATTCAGTCAATTTTTCGCGACTTGCTCTATGCGGCGCGGACCTTATTACCGAGAGTACAAAAACGGCATAAATAAGGCTGACTGAATACGCGAGATTATACCATGCTGTAATTAATTTACCGCATGCTGAGTGTTAAAAATATAAACTTATTTTTAACACTTAAGCGCACTATCCCGACTTTTAGTGTGCTTTTAGCAACTAAACAACCAAAAAGCGGACATATGTCCTCACAATGAATTGTTAAAAAATGTGGCAAAATAACGCGGCACTTTTTTAAATACTACTTTTTCACTAATGAACGTGTGAGTGCAATTTCACCATCAATATGAATATCTCGCTGCGGGAACGCAATAACCACATCGTGTTGTTCAAACACTTCATAAATACTAAAGCGAATATCACTGCGCACTTGTCTTAAGCGAGTTTCAGATTCAGCGCACACCCAAAAAATAGCATTAAAGACCAGCGAGCTGTCGGCAAAGTCATCAAACAACACGGTTGATTGGGGCGTTGTTAATATTGCTTCATGTTCATCTAATACTTGCTGAATTAACTTTTTAACCAGTAATACATCAGAGCCATAAGCTACGCCTACGCTCACGGATGAGCGCGCATTGCCATCAATAAGCGTCCAGTTTGTAACTGTGTTTTCTAATAACTGGCTATTAGGGATCAACATATGCACCCCGTCGTTTCTGCGAATGCGGGTAGAGCGAGTGTTAATAGTTTCAACCACCCCTTTTGCAGTGCCAACTTCTAGAAAATCGCCAATACGGATTGGCCGCTCCCACATTAATATCCAGCCGCTAATAAAGTTATTAATAATATTTTGTGCACCGAACCCCACACCAATGGCAATCGCACCCGATACAAAGGCAAATGCGGTTAGTGGAATGTTGAGCACCTCAAGGGAAGTAAAAAGTAAAATCGCAATACTTAAAATAAAATAAAAACGCGTGAATAAATGCACTGCATCTGGGCTCATTTTTCGAGCAAGTAATGACTTCTTAATCAATTTACCAATACGTGTAACCACAAACCACATAGTAAATAAAATCAGTGGGACTTGAATGACTTTAGCAACCGTAATATGTACGTCGTTATAACTAAACAGCACAAAACCTAGTATGTCGTTAATTTGTTCTATATTCATGATTATTCCATATAAAAATAAGCTAGCAGTTAGTAAATCAGTAAATGCTAATAATTGAGTGAGTCTAGCATGTGGTTAAATTAAATAAGTAACAGTCTGTTTAAAATAATGACGGTAAAACAACCGTGATTGCCTCGTGTCGACATGCTTGCATTGACCTTGGGGTAATTTGGGCTGTGTACTGCTGCTTTTATCTACTAAAGCTGTTTTTGCAATCTAATTTGCGTTTAAATCCTGCTTTAAATAGATAAACTTTGTTGTATATAAGTCAAAATTTGGTAAGTTAACTGTGTTTTCGACTCACTAAGCCTATTTCGGCTATTTTTTCTATGGAGTTATTATGCGTAAAACACTGATTGCCACTACGATTGCTAGTGCACTTTTATTATCTGCCTGCTCTTCTGAGAGCACTAAAGAAACAACACAAGAAACCGCAGCGCAAGTTCAAGACATTAACGCAAGCAATGTATTGTTCAAACCAAGTCCACTTCAATACATGGCACCTGAGTTTGATAAGTTTGGTACGACTGAATACGAAGCCGCATTTGATGCAGGTATTGCACAGCACAATGCAGAAATATTGGCAATTGCCAACAACCCAGCGCCAGCCACTTTTGAAAACACCTTAGTTGAAATGGAGCTGGCAGGCGAGCTACTAAACCGCGCATCAGCTGCGTTTTATAACCTATCAGGCCTTATTTCAAACGATGAATACCAACGTATTGATAAAAAAATGGCGCCAGTTTTCTCGGCTCACTCTGATGACATTTATTTAAATGGTGCATTATTTAAACGTGTACAAACGGTATACGACAATAAAGATAAGTTAAGCGCTGAAGATCAACGCCTAGTCGATTTTTACTACAAACAGTTTGTTAAAGCCGGTGCAAAATTAAACGATGCTGAAAAAGCAAAAATGCGTGAAATCAACGCTGAGCTTGCAAAACTATCAACTGAGTTTTCTCAAAACGTATTAAAATCGTTTAAAGAAGATGTCATTTTAGTAACAGATAAAAGCAAATTAGCGGGTTTATCTGAAGGTGAAATTTCCGGTCTTGCAGCCGCTGCTGAAAAAGCAGGTAAAGATGGTTACATGATCACCTTAGTGAACACCACGCAACAACCTATTTTAGCAAGCCTTGAAAATCGCGAACTACGTGAGCAAATTTTTAAAGCATCAACCAATCGTGCTGCTAAAACAAATGGCCCTATCATTATTAAAGAAACTAACCTGCGCGCACAAAAAGCAGAACTGTTAGGCTTTAAAGATTGGGCTTCTTATGTAATGACTTCACGCATGGCGCAAACTACTGATAACGTGTACGGCATTTTAGATGACTTAGCGCCAAAAGCAGTTGAAAAAGCGAAAGCAGAAGCACAAGCAATTCAAAAAGTAATTAATGATTCGGGTGAAAACTTTGAACTTAAACCATGGGATTGGTCTTTCTACGCAGAAAAAGTACGCGCTGAAAAATACGACCTAGATCCAGCATTGGTTAAGCCTTATTTTGAAATGCAGTCGGTTATCCATAACGGCCTGTTCTTCGCTATGGAAAAACTTTACGGCATTACCTTTAAAGAGCGTAAAGACCTGCCGGTTTACCACGATGATGTAATGGCATTTGAAGTATTTAACGCCGATGGCAGCGCCATTGGTTTATTTTACATGGACCCATATGCACGTGAAGGTAAACGTGGCGGTGCATGGATGAGTGCATACGTAAGCCAAAGCGGCTTAAAAGGCACTAAACCTGTTATTTACAACGCACAAAACATTCCAAAGCCGGCTGAAGGCGAGCCAACGCTCATGACGTTTGATGAAGTATCAACTATGTTCCATGAGTTTGGTCATGCGGCACACGGGTTATTCTCTGACGTTAAATACCCAAGCCTAGCAGGTACTGCAACAGCGCGTGACTTTGTTGAATTTCCATCACAAGCACACGAAGATTGGATGATTGAACCAACGGTACTCGCTAACTACGCTAAACATTACAAAACAGGTGAGCCAATTCCTCAAGCATTACTTGATAAAGTACTTGAGTCGCAAAAGTTCAACCAAGGTTTTGGTACCACTGAATATTTAGCAGCAGCACTATTGGATATGGAATGGCACTCATTTGGTTCTGATAAGAAAATAACTGACGTACAGCAGTTTGAAAGTGACGCATTAAAGGCACATGGTATTGATTACTACCCTGTTCCACCGCGTTATAAATCAAACTACTTTAGCCATACGTTTGCAGGTGGTTACTCAGCGGGTTACTACGCCTACCTGTGGACTGAAGTATTTGCAGCCGATGCCTTTGCTCATATGGAAAACAACGGTGGCTTAACGCGCGAAAATGGCGATAAGTTCCGTAAAGAGATCCTATCAAAAGGTAATAGCCGTGACTTAATGCAAAGCTACATTGAGTTTAGAGGCCAAAAACCAACCACTGACGCCCTGCTTAAGCGCCGTGGTTTAGTTGATTAATATTTTTAAGCAACTGATATAAAAGCCCGCTTGCGGGCTTTTATTGTTTATAGAACAATATATAACAGATAAACTGACACCATTACTTAAGACAAGATGAGTGTTATGGGCTATTTATTTGCAGTTACCCTTCTTTGGGCGTTTTCGTTTAGTTTAATTGGTGTGTACTTAGCAGGCCAAGTTGATGCATGGTTTAGTGTGTTAATTCGTGTTGCTTTAGCAGCGTTAGTATTTTTGCCTTTTTTAAAGAAAATCCCCACCCCGCTTGCGTGTAAACTCATGCTGATAGGCGCACTGCAACTGGGGGTTATGTATGGCTTTTATTACCACTCATTTTTGTTTTTAAGTGTGCCAGAGGTGCTGTTATTTACTGTAATGACCCCGCTTTACATTACGCTTTTAAACGATGCGCTAAATAAACAGTTTAATCCGCAGTTTTTTATCGTTGCGTTTATTGCCGTATTAGGCGCTATTACCATTCGTTATGAAAACTTAGACAATAACTTTTTAGTCGGATTATTACTGGTTCAAGGCGCTAATATTAGTTTTGCCATCGGCCAAGTAACCTACAAACGATTAATGCTTAATAAACAACTCGATGATAAAACCGTATTTGGTTGGTTTTTTATTGGCGCATTAATTGTTGCAAGCGCCTGTTACGCCTTATTTGGCGATCTTAACAAATTACCAAGTACCTCAACTCAATGGGGCATACTTATTTATTTAGGTATTGTGGCCTCTGGTTTAGGCTACTTTATGTGGAATAAAGGCGCGACGCTTGTCAATGTTGGCGCGCTGGCGGTGATGAACAACTTGCTTATTCCTGCCGGTATAATTGTTAATGTGCTTATTTGGAATCGAGACGCTGACCTACTTAGATTAAGCATTGGCGCGGGAGTGATGCTGGTTGCCTTAGTGGTAAACCAAATAATGGCTAAATCAGCAAATTAATCACTCTGTAGTGAAATTGTCATTAATAATTAGTAAGGTAGCGTCCACTTTTATTTTAAGGATAAATAATGAAGCGCATACCTTTTCTAACAACTTTTTTATTATTAAGCTCACTTACTGGCTGTGATGACGATGTAAAAATAGTCGAAAAAGAAGTGGTTGTTACCAACACTGAGGTTGAAATTGTTGAAGTACCTACCCCGGTTATTGTTGAAGTAGCTCAAGGCACTAATGTTCAACTAGGTACTCGCCCAGACTACCTAGTTGACGATATGGCTAGCAGCGCACTAAAAACAAAATTAGAATCGTGCAAGGAAGGTCCTTTTTATCGTACTGATTTTTCAATTGGTCACCGCGGTGCTCCAATGCAATACCCAGAACACACTAAAGAATCTTATATTGCAGCCGCTCGCATGGGAGCAGGTGTTGTCGAATGCGATGTAACCTTTACCAATGATAAAGAGCTAGTATGTCGTCATTCTCAGTGCGACTTGCACACCACCACCAATATTTTAGCCATTCCAACATTGGCTGCTAAATGCAGTGAACCATTTGCCCCAGCAAACTCTAACAGTGGCACGCCTGCTTCAGCTAAATGTTGTACCAGTGATATTAGTTTGGCAGAATTTTTAACCCTTGAGGGCAAGATGGATGGCGCGAACACCAGTGCCACCAATGTTAGCGATTACATGAAAGGTACACCCAGTTGGCGCACTGACTTATACGCCACCTCTGGTACACTCATGACCCACAAACAAAGTATTGCACTCTTTAAAGAGCTGGGAGTAAAAATGACCCCAGAGCTTAAATCCCCTCAAGTAAGTATGCCTTTTAACGGTATGACCCAAACGCAATACGCACAAAAAATGCTGGATGAATACACGCAAATGGATGTACCCGCTTCGCGAGTGTATCCGCAATCATTTAATTTAGCCGACGTAGAATATTGGATTAATACTAATCCTGAATTTGCAGCGCAGAGTGTCTATTTAGATGGGCGCGACAGCAATGCAGGGTTTGATCCAAACAACGCTGTAACATGGCAGCCATCTATGGCAGAGCTCGTAAACGACGGCGTTAAAATTATTGCGCCACCCATATGGATGCTATTAAGCATAGATAACAACAGTAACATTGTCCCCTCACAGTATGCCATTGACGCTAAAGCCGCGGGGCTTAATATCATTGCATGGAGTCTTGAGCGCTCAGGCCCTCTAAATCAAGGTGGCGGTTATTATTATCAGTCAATTAGTGATGTTATAGATAACGATGGCGATATGTTCACTGTGGTTGATGTGTTAGCGCAAGACGTAGGTGTAATGGGTATCTTTTCCGATTGGCCTGCAACCGTAAGCTACTATGCTAGTTGTAATAACATGCCTGCAAGTATTTAAACTTTAAGGCGTGTTTATTTTATCGCGCTCAGTTACCATATATTTTATATATTATTTAACTGAGCACTTTTATGATCATCCAGCACCACCATGCTGACTTGCCTACCCCAACGGGGTTAATGCGCACTACGGTTTATCGCCCACACGCTCACGGGCAATTCCCAGCCATTATTTTTTACTCTGAGATTTTTCAGCAAACCGCGCCTATTGCTCGCAGCGCCGCTATTTTGGCAAGTCATGGTTTTGTGGTACTTGTGCCAGAAGTATTTCATGAGCTTAACCCTATCGGGACAGTGCTTGCTTATGATGACGAAGGTAAAGATAAAGGCAATAACGATAAATGGGCAAAACCGCTTGAATCTCACGACAGCGATACCCAAGCGTTAATCGACTTTGTACAAACACACGATTATTGTACTGGCTCTGTGGGTGCAATGGGTGTTTGTATTGGTGGGCATTTAGCGTATAGGGCCGCATTAAACCCCGCAATAAAAGCTGCTTTTTGCTTATATCCCACTGATATTCATAGCGATACTCTTCCCGCACAAAAAGGGAATAATTCATTTGAACGTATGGCCGATATACAAGGTGAAATCCACTTTATTTGGGGAAAACAAGACCCCCATGTGCCACAACAAGGTCGCGACAAAATTTATCAACAAGCGGTTAGTACGGGTATTAATTACCAATGGCAAGAAGTGAACGCGCAACATGCCTTTATGCGTGATGAAGGCGAGCGGTACGACGCAGCACTTGCTATCACCATGTATCAGCAAGCCGTTGCTTTGTTTAACCGAGTGCTTTAAGCGCTATTATTTAAGCATACCTAATGCGGTATGTTGCTTTACAAAATACGCTTTTAAATAATCAATAAACAAACGCAGTTTTTTAGAACCCGCCGCCCCAGGCGGGAACACCCCATAAAGCTCAATGTCTTTGCTTTTATAATCATCGAGTATAATTTGCAGCAAACCCGCTTGTACTTTTGGCCATGCATCATAAAGTGGAATACGACCAATACCATGCCCCGCCTCTACAAACGCAGTGCGTGCAGCAGCGTTATTGGTGCTTAAACTACCTTGCATTGTAATATCGACCTTTTTGCCTTCTTTTTGTAAGGTCAGCGTTTTACTGCCTAATTGATAAACCACCCACTGATGCTTTGCCAACTCATCGGGTGTGGTGGGTTTACCAAAATGCGCAAAATAATCGGGCGCACCACAAATACAGGTACTCATAGTGGTGAGCTTAGTGGCTTGTAAGTTCGAATCGCGCAGTGCAACCCCTCTAATTGCAAAATCAAACCCGTGCTTAATAATATCCACCACATCATCAGTTAGCTGTAAATCTATATCAATTTTAGGGTACTGACGTTTAAAGGTATTTATTGCCGGTACAATTAACTGCATCCCTACATTTACTGGGCAACTTATTTTTAATAGCCCTTGAGGTTCACTTTTTATATTTTCTATTTGCTGATTAGCGGCATTAGCTTGCTCTGTAATAACACGGCAACGCTCATAATAGGCCATTCCGGCTTCGGTTAACGCCATGGTGCGGGTAGAACGGTTAAGTAGCGTCACTTCAAGCTGTGTTTCTAATTTTTTTAAGTGATAACTCGCTACGGCACGGGTCAGCCCTAATTGTTTTGCCGCTGCAGTTAAGCTGCCCTGCTCTACAATTTGTGCAAATACCACCATACTTTTTAACTGTTCAAACGAGACTTTCATAGGTGCTCCAATGCGGTTTTAACTTCAACCCTCTTATTGTATCAATTATTGAATCAATTAAGTTAAATTTATCATCGTTGTTTAAAGCTCTCTTAGTGCATATAGTGTTTATCAAGCAAGATTAATTAATTTAAATCATCATAAGGAATACCTTACATGGCTAAAAAAATACTAATGGTTCTTACATCACATGCAGAGCTTGGTAACACAGGCGAAAAAACTGGTTTTTGGGTAGAAGAATTTGCAGCCCCTTATTACGCATTTGTTGATGCAGGTATTGAAGTAACATTGGCTTCTCCAAACGGCGGTCAGCCACCGATTGACCCAACCAGTACACTTGCTGATTTTCAAACTGAGGCAACCAAACGTTACGATGCAGACAGTGGTGCACAAACACTGATGGCAAATACTAAAGTTTTAAGCGAAGTAAACTCTTCTGATTATGACGCCGTATTCTACCCTGGTGGTCACGGCCCTTTATGGGATTTAGTCGATAACACCGATTCTGTATCGCTCATTGAAAGCTTTATTAAAGAGCAAAAACCAGTCGCTGGCGTCTGTCATGCAAGTGCGGTATTTTTAAATGCTAAAGACGCTGATGGCAATGCATTAGTCGCCGGTAAAAAAGTAACGGGCTTTACTAACAGCGAAGAAGCTGCTGTACAACTTACTGACATTGTTCCATTTTTAGTTGAAGACGAACTTATCAAAAAAGGTGGCGATTACCAAAAAACCGATGACTGGGGCGTACTTGCTCTAGAAGATGGTTTATTGATCACCGGTCAAAACCCAGCAAGCTCAGAACTTACGGCTAAAAAGCTATTAACTAAACTAGGTTAATAGCAGCCAACAACTCAAATCAGCACAGCATTTTATGCTGTGCTTTTTTAATTGCTTTTCATTACCTTATACAATTCCTATACTGGCAACACTTTAGGTAAATTAGGATCACACTATGGCCACTAAACCAAACACGCTTTCACTTATTACCAGTACCCGCTTTGCTATTTTTAGCATTATTATTATTTGTTTTGTATTGCAGCTTATTAATAGCCTACCTGGCATTAATTTAAACGGTTTAGGTATTTATCCAAGAAGTATTCAAGGGTTGGTTGGTATTCTTTGTGCTCCCTTTTTACACGGTAGCTGGTGGCATTTTGCCAGTAATATGTTGCCATTTGCTGTATTAAGCTGGTTAATTTGCCAGTACAGCGTACAGCGCTTTTATAGTGTATTTATATTCACCGCTTTAGTAGGTGGCTTATTAGTTTGGATGTTTGCCCGCAGTAATATTCATGTGGGTCTAAGCGGTGTCATCTATGGTTTGTGGGGCTTTATTTTATGCTATGGCATTGTAAGGCGTTCATTTAAATCGATTTTCATCGCTGTTATCGTAGCATTTTTATACAGTGGCTTTATCTGGGGCGTATTACCGCAGCGTTTTCATATCTCGTTTGAGAGCCATTTGTTTGGTGCATTAAGTGGATTGTTTTTAGGCTATAAACTAGCAAAAGCAGATAAATTAAAAGATCAGCAAGCAACAACTAAAACACGCGTTTAATAAAGATAGAGGTTATTTATGAGTGAAAACAACGAATACACCCCGCCTAAAGTATGGACATGGGACAGTGAAAGTGGTGGCAAATTTGCTAGTATAAATCGCCCCATTGCAGGCGCTACTCATGACAAAACATTACCGATTGGCGAACATCCATTTCAGCTTTATTCGCTGGCAACACCCAATGGCCAAAAAGTTAGTATTATGTTTGAAGAGCTTTTAGAGCTTGGCTTAACCGATGCCGAATACGATGCGTATTTAATTAATATTGGTGAAGGCGATCAGTTTGGCTCTGACTTTGTTGATATCAACCCGAACTCAAAAATACCCGCGCTGATGGATCATTCAACCACACCGCCAACACGCTTATTTGAGTCAGGTGCTATTTTACAATACTTAGGCGAAAAATTTGATGCCTTTATTCCTAATGATCTCAAAGCCAAAACAGAGTGTCGTAACTGGCTATTTTGGCAAATGGGCTCAGCACCTTACTTAGGCGGTGGGTTTGGCCACTTTTACAGTTATGCACCGAGTAAAATGCAATACCCGATTGACCGCTTTACCATGGAAACTAAGCGCCAGCTTGATGTACTAAACCGCCATTTAAGTGACAATGAATACATGGCAGGCAGTGAATATTCAATTGCCGACATTGCTATTTGGCCGTGGTATGGCTCACTGGTTTTAGGTGACCTATACGACGCGGCAGAGTTTTTAGATGTTGCATCTTATACCCATGTGGTTCGTTGGGCTAAACAAGTGGCTGCACGCCCAGGCGTAAAACGAGGTCGTCGCGTTAATCGTACGTGGGGCCCGGAAGAAGAGCAAATGGCAGAGCGCCACACGGCCCAAGACTTTAAATAAAAGTCAAAAAAGTTCAATAAGCCAGCTGCTTAGCTGGCTTTTTTATGTCCATTAATAAAAAATATGAATCATATTTCAGTTTTATATTTTATAAAAAATTAAATAATTTCCTTTTAAAACAGGAAAACACGCCAAAATGGACTAACTTTATTAAAAATTACTAACATAAAGTTTATTATGCGATCTTTGGTTTGTGTACTCCTCTTAAGTGTACTTTATATTGCAGCATTTCCTTTAAGTGCACGCAGCGAAGATGTAAAAACATTAACGCTCTACCATGACTCAGATTATTCAAACCATTACTAATCGGCCTATGCAATGAAGATGGGGGTGCTGACTGCTTTAGCTGAGATTAATAATAACGTACAAGATTATCAGCTGACACTGATTGAAAAAGACAACCGAGGTAATTCGAATCGCAGCTTATTGCACATGCAGCAGTTTCTAAAAGACCCCAATGCACTGGTTTTTATTGGTGGATTGCACTCCCCGCCCTATATAAAAAACAGAGAGTTCATCAATAAAAACAAACTATTACTACTGCCTTGGGCTGCCGGAGGGTCTATTACGCGCTACCCTAGTGATGATAACTGGGTATTTAGGCTATCGGTAGATGATACAAAAGCCGGTTATAGAATGGCCCAATTTGCAACGCAAACTCTAAATTGCAAAAATCCGCTCTTACTTTTAGAAGACACGCCATGGGGAAAAACAAACAACAACACCATGCTTGAGGCCTTTGGTGATATAAAACCACAAGTAGAATGGTTTAACTGGAACATAAAAATAAATAACGCCAAATTAATGCTGCATCAAATAAAAAATACACCTGCAGAGTGTATTTTATTTGTTGGAAATGCCATTGAGGGGGGCTGTATTTATAAATGCGATGGCAAGTTTTGCCAAAAATGAACGCCTTCCTATTGTTAGTCATTGGGGAATAACGGGTGGGGATTTTTTTGCCAACGTTGAGTAAGCCATAAAATCAAACTTGAGCTTACATTTTATACAAAGCTGTTTTTCATTTTTAAAAACGCCGCAAACCGCTTTAACTAAAAATGTTATAGCACAAAGCTTATCCCTCAAGCCTACCCCTGTAGCACCCACTGAGTTAATTTCTCCGGCTGGATTTATTCATGCCTACGACTTAACAAAACTATTATTACAGGGCATATCACAAATAACTTTAACCGATAATACAGAGCACAACAGAGCAAAAATTAAACATGCACTTGAAAACTTAACCATGCCAGTTAATGGCTTAATAAAACAATACCAACGTCCTTTTGCTGTGTGGTCAGCTAATAATATTGATGCCCACGAAGCACTTGGTTTTGACGATTTATGCATGGCAAATTATCAGCCAGATGGAAAAATACACATTATCGAAAACCCAATAGGCAATGTTGAGTAATGCGAGCATTAATAAATAAAAAATTTAAGCTCTCAACAAATAATGATTTTTATACTTTTTTAGCATTGAGCTTAATATTATCAGTAACTATTTCTTTACTGTTTGTTGGTCATCGTGCAAATACAGCTATCTATGATTTGCAAAGTAAAAGTCTTGAGATTGAATCTAAACTCACCACCAGCTACCTCACACTATTTTTAGAAACAAGAACACAAATTCTTAATGGCTTTGCTCGTCAACCTATTTTATCTAACGCCATAATGGGGTCAGATACCTCGAAAGCGCTACTCCAAGATTACCTTTTTCAATATAAAATAATGGGGAGCACCGAAAAAATAACGATTATAAACGTACTAAAAGAGGTGGTTTTTAGTAACGACCCTTCGCTTAACGAGCTGAGCATAATTGAGCAACCATGGATAAATAGCTTACTTGAAGAGCAAACAGAAAACGCGGTGATATTAAATAAGCCAACCAATACTGACCTATTCACCATTGCGGTGCCTATAAAATATAATAACTTTACTGAGGGCGTGCTTATGGTGCAATTTAATACGCCAATGACCCAGTTACTACCGACCGACTTTGACCGTGAAAGTCATGGACTGACTTTAGCAGGCCCATGGGTTTTTATTCTAATTTAACTCAAGATGACGAGTATGTCAGTATTGGCCAAAACCTCATTGGCAATACAGATATAACATTAAACTACTACATTACTAGCAATTTAATTGCTGCTAAAACTACTCGCTTCATAATCGATATTGCTATATCAATTATTGTAAGTATGGCTTTATCGTCGTTATTCCTGTTTGTATTTGGTCGGCACTTACTACTAAACCCGTTTAAGCTTTTAGAATCCTCAAGAGAAGCTATAAAGCAAAATGAAACGCGTTACGAACTGGCGGTTAAGGGCAGTAATGATGGTATTTGGGATTGGGATATTGTTACAAATGAAGTATATTTTTCTCCCCGTATTAGCGTATTGCTTGGCTACGACGAAAACGATAAAAACGCTTTGCCTCACTGTGCTGATGCACTTTATAAGTTACTTCACCCTGATGATATAACCAAGCATAAAAAGCAAATAGCAAATCACTTAATTAGCAACACTCCCTTCAATTACGATTATAGATTAAAAACTAAATCAGGCGCTTATTGTTATTTTACAGTAAAAGGGATGGCACTGCGCAATGAGCATAATAAAGCAATTAGAATGGCAGGCTCTGTAACTGACATTACTGAGCAAAAACGTTCTCAAAAAGCATTAAAACAAGCAAAAGAGCAAAATGATTTATTAGCGCAGGCAATCGAATCGTGTAATGTGGGTATTTCTATAGCCGATGCGAGTGTGCAAGGCTTTCCTTTAGTCTTTTTAAACTCTGAATTTGAAAAAATAACAGGCTATAGTAAAGAGGAAATGCTAGAAATAAATTGCAGCTTACTTCAAGGGCCAAACACCGATAAGAACGCAATAGATATTATTACTAATGCAATAAAAACATTAAAAACTCAACGTATAGAGATACTAAATTATAAAAAAGATGGCACGGAATTTTGGAATAGCCTACAAATCTCACCTGTTTTTAACGAGCAGCAACAGCTCACTGCTTATGTGGGTATTCAGCAAGATATCACTGAGCAAAAAGCAGCAAATCAATCATTAATTGAAGCAAAAGCGGCGGCTGAGCAGGCTAATATTGCTAAAAGCGAGTTTTTAGCAGCAATGAGTCATGAAATTCGCACGCCTATGAATGGCGTATTAGGCATGCTTAATTTGATTTTAGATAGTTCATTAAATGAAAAACAACATCATCAGGTAAGCATTGCACTCAATAGTGCAAACTCCTTATTAAATATTATTAACGATATTTTAGACTTTTCAAAAGTAGATGCCGGTAAGCTTGAGCTTGAGGAGTTAGAGTTTAACCTTTGTAACATGCTCGACGATTTTATCGAAACAATAGCAATTCATGCTCACAGTAAAAATATTCCGTTAATGCTAGATATAGAGCACCTTGAATACGCTTTTGTCATTGGTGACGCCGGACGCCTCAAACAAATTTTAACAAACTTAGTAAATAATGCGCTTAAATTTACCCATGAAGGCGAAGTGCAAGTTATTGCTAAACTCACACCGATTAACAACAATCAAATGCGTTTTAGCTGCCAAGTAATAGACTCTGGAATTGGTATTTCTGCAGCTCAACAAGCCAAGCTATTTAAATCATTCTCTCAAGTTGACTCTTCAACAACACGAAAATATGGTGGCACGGGCTTAGGCTTAGCGATTGTTAAAAAGTTATGCCACCTAATGGAAGGTGATATACAGGTACAATCTAAAGAAAATAAGGGCAGTAACTTTAATGTTGTTCTAAAACGCAGTAAAAACCCACAAAAAGTATTCCCCACTGTAGATATGTCATCGTTAAATATTTTAATTGTGTGCAGCAATCAAACTCAATCTTCTATTTTACACAAGCAGTTTACTAAATGGGGAGCAACAGCCGTAATCAGCCCACCCGCAAAGCAGGCTGTGAAAACATGTCAACAATATATCGAAAAACAAAACCTCTGCTTTGATTTAATTATGATTGATATGCAGCTAAGTGACGGCGATGCTTTAACCTTAAGTAAAACCCTTGATAAAGAGGTAAATCTTATGGCTGCGCATGTTGTTTTAATGACCACGGGTGAGCTAAATAAACAGCGCGATTTATATCAAGCGTCTCGGTTTTCAGCCATTGTTACAAAGCCCGTAATCACACAAAATCTTTTTAAGATGCTATCGACCTGCTTTAGCGATAAACAGCATAGTAATAGCAGCCTCATTACTGAGGATTTATCTGACACTCAGCCTTTGTCTAGTAATGATATTGTGTGGGACAAAAGTATTCGTATTTTACTGTTTGAAGATAACAACATTAATCAAATCGTCGCCTCTACCACGCTTAAAAAGATAGGAATTAACAGCATTGATATTGCAGAAAATGGCCAACACGCGCTCGAATATTTAAAACAAACAACTTCCCATAACCCGTACTCACTCATTTTAATGGATTGCCAAATGCCGGTGATGGATGGTTACCAAGCCACAACCCATATAAGAGTGAATGAAGCTGGAAGTAAAAACCCTCCGATTACTATTATTGCTATGACAGCAAACGCAATGGTGGGCGATAAAGCTAAGTGCTTACAGGTTGGAATGAACGATTATATTTCTAAGCCTATTGCGCAAGACATATTATTTAAAAAACTCCTAAAATGGTTGCCATATGAGCTTAAAAACAATGGGTAAAGTAGATATGTTAATCATATCATCTTAATATATATAAATATTTGTACTTATACAGCGGTAAAATAGAGTGAAAAAAACAACAAAAGAGCAAATTTATAAACGCTTAAATAACGAAGAAGATGCTCGCGCGTGTAAGGCCATTGACGAAAACGCATGCCAAGAAGTCCCCGGTAATTTTATTACTTTACTGCTAAGCCAACTGTTTAGTAAGTTTGCTGATGCGCTACTCAACCCCAAAATAACGCTGCCGTGGTTAATGCAAAGCTTAAACGTGCCAGCGAGTTTTATTGCTTGGCTAGTACCTATTAGAGAGTCGGGTTCACTACTGCCGCAGTTGGCCATTGCTGGCTTTATCCGCCAATTGCCTATTCGTAAATGGGTGTGGGTTATTGGCGCTATTGTGCAGTCTTTATGTATTTTGGCTATGGTTGGTGTCGCGTTTACACTTGAGGGCAAGCTTGCGGGTTACGCCATTATTGGTTTATTAATTTTATTTAGCTTAGCTAGAGGGTTTAACTCGGTGGCCGCAAAAGATGTGCTTGGAAAAGTTATTCCTAAGCAACAGCGCGGTAATATTAGTGGCTTAGCTGCCAGTATTGCCGGTTTTGCCACCTTAACGTTTGGCTTGCTCATGTGGTTTTTTTCACAACAAAAAGATCAAAACACCGTCATTATAGCCTTAGCACTCGGTGCAATAATGTGGGTGATCGCGGCTTTTTTTTACAGCCAAATAAATGAATATAAGGGGGCAACCGATGGCGGTGAAAATGGCTTGCTGCATGCATTTTCTAAACTTAAGTTGCTTTATAAAGATAAACAATTTGCCCATTTTGTTGTTACCCGTGCGCTACTTTTATGCTCAGCTCTGAGCGCCCCTTTTTATATAGTTTTAGCCAGTAAACAGTCTTTTGAATTTTCTCTGCTTGCCACTTTTATTGCCGTTTCTGGCTTTGCTAGTTTAGTCTCGGCGCCTATTTGGGGCAGGCTCAGTGATTTATCTAGCCAGCGTGTTTTAGTGCTTAGCGCTATATTAGTCACATTTAATGGCTTAGCCGTATTTGTTATTGCCACTTGGTATAGCGCACTACTGCTAAATTGGTGGGTTATGCCTATATTGTATTTTTTACACTCAGTTGCACACCAAGGCGTGCGTTTAGGGCGAAAAACTTACCTTGTTGATATGGCTGAGGGCAATAAACGCACCGATTATGTATCGGTAAGTAACACGGTAATTGGGGTGTTATTACTACTTCTGGGTAGTATAGGTTTACTCGAGGCTTTTTTATCAACCGCTGAGCTAATTTTACTTTACAGCACCCTTGGTTTTTTAGGTGCTATAAGTGCATTCTTTTTACCACAAACCGAATAATAGGTTACTCACATTGCTTTATAACTGTGGGCGCTTTAGTGCAAATTTGTCTTTCGTGGTACTAAAATAATCGCCGCCCATTTTACCCACCGCATCTAAACGCGTTGGATCAATATATCCGTTCACTAAAACGGTGTCGTCGAGGAAAATACCCACCACATCTAACAGCATCATTTGCCCACCGCTTGGCTCATCTGAAATAGTAATCACCTCTCGCAACTTACATTCATAGCGCACTTTTGACGCAGCAACACTTGGTACACTGACTAATTGGCTGGGGGTACGCTGTATATTTGCAGCATCAAATTCACTCACGTCACGTGGATAGTTAGCGCAGCTTTGGTTCATTTTATCAACAAGCGAATGGCTAACAATATTAACTACGCACTCTTTGGTAGCGAGTAAATTATTTAACGTATCTTTATTTGCATTATCGCGAGGGTTTACCTGCGTTACGCTTAAAACCGGCGGGTTACAACTAGCAACAGTAAAAAACGAATAAGGCGCAATATTAGCAACCCCCTCTTCACTTAACGTGCTTACCCACGCAATCGGTCTTGGGCTTATACCGCCCACTAAGTAGCTATAAACAGAGTGATTGCTATTATCGGTTAAATCTAAAAACATGGTTTCTCACTTTTAATCTTAAAAAACTAAATCGGAAAATCGCTACGCTGCGTACAAGTTAAATAATTACTTCATAGCATTTTTAAATAATACATTGAATCCATGCGCATAAAAATAAACATAGTCTGGTTTAAACGTGACTTACGCCTAAGCGATCATCAGCCTTTAAAAAATGCGTTTAGTAACGGCCTGCCTACCCTCTTAATTTATAATTTCGAACCTTTACTACTTGACGATGTGCATTACAACGAGCGGCATTGGCGCTTTGTATATCAATCTATTTGCGACTTAAACACTCAGTTGGCTCGATTTAACAGCCGCGTGTATATATTTAATGAAGATATGCAAACCCTACTTGAATCGCTTCACTCGCAGTTTGAAATCACAAACCTCTTTAGCCACCAAGAAATAGGGCTAAACAACACCTTTGAACGTGACATAGCAATTAAAGCCTGGTGCCAACACCATCATATTAACTGGTTAGAGTCGCCAACGGGGGCTGTGATACGTGGCAAAAGAAATCGCAGTAATTGGAACGAGCGCTGGCAACAAACCATGCAAGCACCTATTGCTATACCTAATTGGAAGCAAATAAAACCACTTACTCTTACTGATTATCAAACACCTATACTGCCGAGCGCCTACACGCAAGATAATGAACATTTTCAGCACGGGGGCCCTCGACTTGCCCGTGAAGTAATGCAAAGCTTTTTTGCTGAACGCGGTAAGGGTTATCAAAAAGGAATATCCAGCCCAAGCTTAAGCCGTAGGCATTGCTCTAGGTTATCGCCCTATTTAGCGTGGGGGAATATCAGCCTGAGGCAAGTGTATCAAATGGCGATTGACGCATACCATAGCACTTCTGCTGATAAAAAAGGGTGGAAGCGCCCACTTGCCGCGTTTGTATCGCGCTTGCATTGGCATTGCCATTTTATGCAAAAGTTTGAAAGCGAATGCACCATGGAATTTAAAGCGCTAAATCCGGGTTACCATGCATTTCCGTATCGTGATGACGCCCAGGTTACTAGCGATATTGAACGCTGGGCACAGGGGCAAACTGGTATTCCTATTATTGATGCCTGCATGCGCTGTTTAAAAGCCACCGGTTATATTAATTTTAGAATGCGCGCTATGCTAGTTAGCTTTGTAACGCATCATTTAAACATTAGCTGGCAACAGGCAAGTTTTCCGCTGGCTAATTACTTTTTAGACTTTGAACCGGGAATTCATTACCCACAAATTCAAATGCAAGCCTCTGTCACCGGTATTAATACCATTCGTCATTACAACCCAATTAAGCAATCGGAGGATCAAGACCCAACCGGTGCGTTTATAAAAAAATGGTGCCCTGAACTTGAAAAGCTCCCCATTGAATATTTACATCAACCTTGGGAGCAAACGCCCATGGAAGCGCTATTTAACGACTTTAAACTAGGTGAAGACTACCCTGAGCCGATGCTTGATTTAACCACCGCCTCAAAAGAAGCCCGCGAACGGCTATGGCAATACCGAGAGCGGCCCGATGTAAAACGTGCTATTCATGCCATACTAAAAAAACATGTAGCCATCACTCCCTCGGTACGTAAATCCAAAAAGCAGTCAGGCAAATAACTATGGCACATAAAAAACTAACCCTACCTGAAAAAATATGCCCTGTGTGTAATAAACCGTTTGCGTGGCGTAAAAAATGGCAACGAGACTGGGATAACGTTATTTATTGTTCTGAGCGATGTAAACGTAGCAAATAGAGATTGGCGTTTATCTTGCAGCCTCCATGTTACTACGTACATTTTTAAGCAATTATCGGATTATTTTACATACAACTGATATCAATGCTGAAAAATTTACATTAATCGCAACAAGGAGAACATGATGACAATTAAAAAAACGGCAAGCTCAAATTGGTCTGGCGATATTAAAAGTGGTAAAGGCACTATATCAACTCAAAGTGGTGCTCTCGATAACCAGCCGTATGGGTTTAATACCCGCTTTGAAGATAAGCCAGGCTCAAACCCAGAGGAGTTAGTGGGTGCAGCACATAGTGCCTGTTTTGGTATGGCTTTATCGCTGGCACTTGGTGAAGCGGGCTTTACCGCTGAGAACATAAACACCGAAGCAGTGGTTAGTTTAAATGAAGTGGATGATGGCTTTGCCGTGACGCACATTGCCCTTGAAGTAAATGCAACCATTGCAGATATTTCAAATGAGCAATTTCAAGCATTGTGCGAACAAACCAAAAAAGGCTGCCCTATCTCAAAATTATTAAATACTGAGATTTCGCTTAACGCCACACTTAAGTAAATACCGAGTGTATTAAGCTAGGCGCAAAGCGCTTAAAGCTCATGAAAAGTAAGGTTATGCGCATGTAAAAAAGCCATAACCTTATTGCTACTTTTTCATTAATCATAGAAATAAAGGCACTGTTTAATCACAGTGAGTTACAAAAAGGTTAAACAAAAACAGTTAAATAGATTATGTAAAATATCAATACTTTGTTAGGATTAAGGGCAGGCTTAACCACACCTTATTTTGTAGGTTAAAACAAAGGGTACGATGAATGAATGATAAATCACTAAATTGCAAAAAAGTTTCTTGTAGCAATTGCGCTGATTCGAATGAACTAGATTTTGACTTTACCATGGCATTTCAGCCTATTGTAAATTGTCAAAATAATACTATTTTTGGATATGAAGCACTTGTCCGTGGTTTAAATAATGAGTCGGCTTATTCTATTATTTCCCAAGTAAACGACGACAACCGCTATACCTTTGACCAACTATGTAGAATTAAAGCGATTGCACTTGCCTCTAAGCTAGGCATAAACACCATGCTAAGCATTAACTTTTTACCCAACGCTATTTATAAGCCTGAGCGCTGTATTCGTACCACCCTAGAAGCCGCTAAAAAGTATAACTTCCCTACAGCAAATATTATGTTTGAATTTACAGAAGTCGAAAAAATAGAAGACAGCGCACATGTAAAACGTGTTGTGAGCTATTACCAAGAATTAGGCTTTAAAACAGCCATCGATGACTTTGGTTCAGGCTATTCTGGATTAAACCTATTAGCCGATTTTCAAACTGATATTATCAAGCTTGATATGGCGCTGATCAGAAATATCGACAAAGATAAAAATCGCCAGGCAATCGTAACTCACTGTTTAAACATGTTTAGCGCGCTAAATGTTACAGCTCTGGCTGAAGGCATTGAAACCGTTGAAGAATATCAGTGGTTAAAACACGCAGGTATTGAGCTAATGCAAGGTTATTTATTTGCAAAACCTGGATTTGAATGCTTGCCAGAAGTTGATTTTCAATAGCACACCGTTGCTATAAAAAACCGCCGTTACGGCGGTTTTTTCGTATTAGATATAGGTTATATATCCAAAATCACATATTCCCCAGCTCTATCATCATTGCGGTGTACATACGTAAATTAAGTGCTAATTGCTCAAGGGTAATAAACTCATGTTCTGAGTGCCCGGTGTAGCGTTTGCCCGGCATAGATGGGCCAAACGACACGGCATTATCAAATAGCTTGGCATTTGTACCGCCCCCTATTGAAACAAAATCAGCGTTTTTATCACCCGTATAATGCTTAAAAATATCAAGTAGCTTTTGCGCATGGGGTGCGCTATCTAAAAGCATGGGCGTACCAATGGTGGTTTTAATGTTAGCTAACGTAACCTGATTAGCCGTTTGCCAATTAGCAAGCGCAGTATCAATTTGTTGTTTAAGTAACGTCTCATCTTTACCAACCGGACGGCGAGCATTGACCGCTAAAGTAAGCGCATTACCCTCACGTTCAATAACCGTAGGCGCTACGCTCATTGGCCCCATAAAGTCATGTTCATAAGCAATTTCGCCAAACTGTTTACCGTAAATATCTAAACCAATAAGCTGATTAACAAAATCAATGAGCTGGCCATCACTGTTGTTTTCAAGCTCAACGCCTTTAAATATTTCAGCTAAATAAGCAATGGCGTTAACGCCTGATTCCGGTTCAGATGAGTGAGCCGACATGCCTTTAACACTTATGGCCAGCGCGTTATTTTGCTCTGTAAAATTAAATTCAACTTGCTTAAGTGTGTTAGCTTTTGCTTTTAATTGATTAATTAATGTTTCGTTGGCGTTATGTAGTAATAGGCTGGCATCTTCAGGGATTTGACTGGCAAATGCGCCGCCGGTTACATCACTGACATACACACCGGTTTGTGGTGATATTGCATCAAATGTTGGCGCAATTAAGCTCCAGCCTTTTTCAGCAACCACTACAGGGTAAGAGGCATCGATGGTTACCGCATACTTTGGTTGCTGATAAGTTTTCATAAACTCAGTTAACGGCCCCCAGTCAGACTCCTCCGCTAGGTAAATCATTAATTCAATACGGTTATCAAGCGCTATGCCTTTATCTTTTATCGCCTTCATGGCGTACATTGCAGTCGCAATAGCGCCTTTGTCGTCTTCGGTACCACGGCCAATTAATTTATCCGGCTCTGAGGTGTCAATAATAAATGGGCTTTGTTTCCATTTGCTGGCATTAGCGGGTTGCACATCGCCATGGGTTACTATGGTTACCTTTTCAGTTTGTTGCCCCATACTAATAAGTACGGTGTAACCTAAATCTTGATAATCAAAACCAAGCTCAGCCGCTTTCATTTTTAGTAGCGCTTTAAAGCCAATAAAGTCGGGATTTTGTGGTGCGCTAACATCACTTTTATTGACCGTTGGAAAAGACACCAAATTTGTGAGTGTATGTACTTGCGCACTTTGGTAGGTATTTACAGCGTAATCAGCCACGCTGTCATTAATTTTATTTAATTGTGCATGAGTATTAAAGGCCAATAAAGCGATACTAGCTAAAGCTAACTTTTTCAAAACAAATCCCATTTAATTAACAACCAAGAGCCATAATTATAACGCCCTTGTGTAATAACAAACAACGCTTTGCGACAGAGCGTAAAACCGCCACTATATTTATCTAACAGCTTTACTAAAGATGCCTGTATAATGCGCACCTTAAAATTACGGGGTTAATCATGAATCGCAGAAAAAAGATCATTACAAAGTTTAATAACAAAGATAAGCGTGCTAATGCCAAGCTGCATAAAAGCAACAAACCGGCTTATGTTTCAAAAGCAGAGCGCGCCAAGCTTGCTGAGCAAGATGCCGAACAAGCAATTGAGCACGGGGCTAACGAGGTAGTGCAAACAAGCGTTTAATCGTTATTGTGATAGGGTGAGAGGCTTAAATTGAGTGTTAAAAAACTTAAAATGAGCCAAATAACGAACCGCCACATAGCAAACTACCCCACTGGCCACAATCAATTCAAACGTTGCTAAATACTGTATTTGCTTAATAAACTGCAAATCAATTCCCACTGTATGCATCCATGCGGCAAGTTTAAATAACGCGGTAGCACCAATGACCACAGGGAAAGTAAACGCAGCGTAACCTGGGCAAAATGGACGGCGCAATAATTTAAAAAATGCGACATAAATTATAAAGGTCATCAATACTGCAATTCCAAATAACAAGCCAATAATAACCGGTGACGGCTCGCTGTTCACTGTAAAGTAACCAGCTAGCGATAAACTTGCTGGCGCAGCTAAAATAGCCAATGTAGGCTGTGCAGCATCAGGAATGTGCGCTGCAAAAATGATCCGGTAAATCATCATAGGCAACATAACTGCATACATCAGCATGCCAAAATAAAGCGCCCCTTGCGCTAAAAACAGCAGTGCCGGATTCCCTGAAAACGCGACATCGGCAACAATGATCCCAACCGGCGGTACAAACCAGCTTGGCACCATATGCTCAATTTTAAATTCAATCACGCGATGAGCAATAAAGCTGATTAAAAACACTACATGCAATAAAAATGCACCTACCCAAAGCACATCTCCCGCAAGGGAGTAAAACTGCCCTAAAGAATTAGACACCACTAAGGTAGCCATAGCAAAAGTAGGCATCACACTTCCCACAACTGGGTGGGCTAAATCGGCTTTAAGCAGTTGAGGATGTAATAAAAACTTAAGTGTTAATAATAGCAATAATACGCTCGCAATAGCGGCACCGATATATTGTGCTACGCCATTTAGGTTAGCCATACTCTCCCAAGCCCAACCTAGGCTGGCAATACCTAATGCCAAACCACCCATTGGTGTTGGTGCACCTGATACTTTTGTTTTTATATGTTTAAACATCTCTATTCCACCCTGTGGTTGTAACTTACAGAGAAGTTTACGCTTGCACCTTGTTAAGTTAAATATAATTATATAGAACACACGTTCAAAAAAACTAAACATAGCATAATGAATATTTCACTTAAGCAACTTAAAGTATTTGTAGGCATAACCCAGCACAACACCCTTACAGCAGCGTCTGAATCATTGTTTCTATCTAAAGCGGCGGTGAGTATGGCGCTTAGCGAGCTTGAAAAACAATTAGGCCATCCACTGTTTGACCGGGTAAATCATCGCTTAATTTTAAATCAAGAAGGGCAAAAGTTACTGCCCTTGGCCGATGAATTACTGCACAGAGCAAATGATATTAATACGCTTTTTTCGTCCCACGCAAAAGCCAGTGGCACGTTAAAAATAGGTGCTAGCGATACCATTGGCAATCATGTTTTGCCCTCAATACTCAGTGGGTTTCGCCAACAACAGCAGCATTATTCTCAGCAGGTTTTTATTTCAAATTCTGAGCTTATTTGTCAAAAACTGCGCGACTTTGAACTCGACATTGCATTAATAGAAGGCCACGCCCAGCAAAGCGACTTAATCTCAACCGTGTTTAGCCAAGACACCATGTGTATTATTGCACCGCTATCCCATCCTTTAGCTAAAAAACCACAGCTTAGTTTTAATGACTTGGCAAACAGTCAATGGGTATTAAGGGAAGCTGGCTCTGGTTCACGCTCATTCTTTTTACAAAACCTTGCTACGCATATCGATAATTGGAGCCAAAGTTTTGAACTCAATACCACAGAGGCATTGATCAACAGCGTTGCAGAAGGGTTAGGGCTGGGATGCTTATCGTCACTCGCGGCACAGTACGCTTTAAACGATGGCCGCGTTACGCAGCTTAACTTAAACCACCCCATGCAAAGACAGTTTTGGTTAGTGATGCATAAAGACAAATACAAAAATCCGCTGTTAACGCAGTTTATTGATTTTTGCGTTCACAATTAATCTACTCTTTTGCGTGTGTTATAGTTTTTATCTTAAATCAAATACCACTTTCTGGGAGAAAGTCTATTAATAATGGGGATTGAAATCATCGGATAGTGCCTTCCAGATAAAGGCTACATTTATCTTTTTCACCTCCTTAACTTCAAAAAGGATAAATTGACTTTCCGTTTTAAGTGTCATTATTAAACAAACAAAACGCAAAAAAAATATTTGAGTTAAAATGGCTAAACCAAGTGTGAAAGAGCACCCAAATTTGAACTTTCGAATGTAGACTACGAAAAAATAGGCAAATACATTAACAAATATGACGCTACAGATGAAAAAGGACATTATTTACATTGAAGTCTATTAAAATGGAGAGCCCCTCAAGCTCTAATAAAAAAATAACTTTCTCAACTTAAACCGTCAGACTCGATTAACCTAAAATCGGATCTGACGGCTGATACTAACTTACTCTCTCACTTTAAAACGCGTAACTCATAGCCAAATTAATAGAGCGACCCTGCCCTGCTAATTGATTGAATCCCTGCGTTGAATCTTGTTTAAACTCAGCAATACTTACGCCGCCCAGTGGTAATTCATAATACTCATCAAGCAGGTTGGTAATATCAACACTCACGGTCAATGCATCCCAACTGGCTTTAGAGCTTAGGTTTAGTAAATGATACTGCTCGGTTTGGTTTTCTAGGCGGTTGTTATCTATGCGGGTTTTACTATCGACCCACTGCCACATGAGTGCGTTTTCAAAGCGGCCAATTTGCTGGTTAATAGCAAATTGGGTTTGCAACGGCTTAATTTGATAAAGCGGCTGATTGGTATCGTCGCGCTTACCACGGGTGTTGGTAATGTTAGCTTTTAACGACCAACTACCATACTGCTTAGACTCGTGCAGAGTAGCAACCGCATCTAGCTTTACGCCATAAAGCGTGGCATCTAGGTTATTAAACATAAGTACATTACGAGTATTGGCAGCAAGCACTGTGCGGTTAAAGCTTCTTACTCTGTTGGCATCAATATAATCATTTACATCGCTCACCCACGCATTGGCACTCATGCGCCAGCTATCGTCTTTTGCCATAGTGGTGTAAGTGGTACTTAGCGTGTGCGCGGTTTCAGGTTTAAGAGCAATGTTACCAATATAACCATTACCATCGCCGTACCAACCTATCATGGTGGTGGCCATATTGCCCACCCCCCAACTGTAACGTTCGTATAAATTAGGTGCGCGATTTTTACGAGCTAAACCAATTTGTAACTCGTCATTATTGCTTAGTTGATAGTTAATCAGCACGTTTGCATCGACTAGGTTGTCTGTTTGTTTTTTATTCTGATCATTAAACTCTTTAGCGGCCATTGCATCGCTTGGCATCGCCATGGCCATCGCACTCATAGCGGCCATACCTGCGTTGTATGCTTGTACATCGTCGGTATTGGTTATTACATTTTCAAATCGAACGCCTGCATTTAACCACCAGCGAGTATTTAGTTGGCTTTCATATTCAGCAAGCAGGGCAATACGCTGACGCCGGCCGTTATTAATATTGTTGTAGTCATTTGGCCCCATCATCATTGAGCCTTCAACCGCAGGCCACCAATCATCAATATTCATATAATGGTACTCTTGGGCGAGTAATAACTGGCTGTTGTTATCAAGTGCTAATTGCCATTTTAACTGAGTGCTTATATCTTCGGCGTCGGTTTTCATTGGCATTTTTCCGGTTTTTTCTGCGCTGAAAAAGCCCATTTCATGCTTTACGCTATGCCAATTTAACTGCGCTTCAAGCTCACTGTTTGTAAAAGCACGCTTATACTGGGCAACAGCGCCATAGCTGGTGTTATCTGTCATATCCATATATTGGTTAGCAAAGCCTTGATAGGGTATTTTTTGATGGCTTAGCTTAACCACTAATTGTTGCTTATCATCGCGCATGGCAGCACTTAAACTATGGTTTTGCGCGCGGTATAGGGTGTCAAGCACTAAATCGCCGTTACCATCTTCATAACTGTTAGCATCGCTAAACGCACCTTGATAATTAAAACTGAATACGTCGCTGGCAATGCGCATGCCCGCGCCTACCTTTTTGCCGTTATCTAGCGTATTGTATTGGGCTGATACGTAGCCAGAGTGCCAGCCAAGTTGCTTGCTTTCACTGTACTGAGGTGAAATAGAATTAACCGCGATCACCCCTGCAATATTATCGCCTCCCGCGCTTACCGGAGAAATACCCGCAACCACTTTGTAGCTACTAATTTGATTGGCTGAAATATACGACAGTGGCGGGTTCATTTGATTGGCACAGGCGGCTGTGATTTGCGCACCATCAACCAGTACCGCCACTCTATCGCCCATTAAACCATTTAAAACAGGTAAGTTAGCCATGCCACCGGCGGCTGAAAAGTCCACACCTAAATCAGTTAATAACGATTCAGATGAACCTAACGATAGGTGTTTGTTTTGTGCTTGACCGTGTACTTCAATAATTTCAATTGAGGCGTCATCTGCAAAGGCAACAGGCGATAGTACGCCACTTATAACAAGTGCCAAAGGCGATAATAAATAGGAGGTTAAAGGATTTTTTTTATCAGTCATTATTGATTTACCACAAAAATTTTGTGGGTAAATTATACGTGCTGCGGCAAGTTAAAAAGCGCGACATATTGTCGCACTTTGTTAATTTTTAACCCTGTTCGTCATCAAAAATATCTTCTATTTTAAGTTTAAACAACCTTGCGGCCTTAAAAGCCAGTGGCAAGCTGGGATCGAACTTGCCCTTTTCAATGGCATTAATCGTTTGGCGCGATACATCCAACAGCTCGGCCAACTTTGCTTGAGTGAAATTATGCTCGGCTCTTAACACTTTTAATCTATTTTTCATTCATCACCTGCGCAATAGTGTTTATTAAGCACATACACACTAATTAAATACACCGCCCCCATTAAAAACATTAAGTCGGGTATTTGCGCTTTAAAATCAATTAAACCACTCAATTGTAAATTGGTGTATGCCAGCCCGCCTACTAACACTGCACCTAAGGTAAACCCCATGGCACTGAGATGTATTTTTTGCATTAATTCATCCATGCCTTGCAAATAGCGCTTGTTGGCTAAAATCATCCCTACGCCAGCAGCCAAATTTATAATAATAAAAAAGCCACTAATTAGCGCTGAACGATCCCAGATTAAAGTGGGGCCAAAGCTGCAAATAGCTAAAGTAAAAAGCCATATTAAGGTCCATTTAGCTAGGTAACTGGTATTTTTAATTTGGCGTTGTTTTAAATTTAATTCTGCTTTCATTGCCTTTATCCTGTTTTTAAAAGTAATGTTTACTTTACAAATGTCATTCATGCATTACAAAAAGTCAAGTTAACATTACATTTTAAATTTAACACTGCTTATTTTTGATTGCGTTAATACTTTGCTGAACTTACTTAACCATCCTTTGGTTGGCTTAAGTTAAATTTTATTCATCTTAAATTATGGTTTAGTCCATGACGAAAGAGAGCTTTTAATTTAAAATGCACGCCTCTTTACTCCTCATTTCCACATTCAACTAATAAGCGTGTGTGCTTTATTTTTAAGCGCACTGGCGTTTAGTTTGTTATTAAATTTTATTTATTATCTTCAAGGATTTATATGGCCGTTGATACTACATCGCCGTCGGGTCAGCCCAATAGAACCGCTATTTTAATTGTGCTGGCGTTGGGTACTTTTATTTTGGGGTTATCTGAATTTTCTATGATGCCTATGTTGCCATTAATTAGTGAGGCTTTTGGCAGTACCCCGTCACAAAGTGGTTATGCTATTAGTGCTTATGCTCTTGGGGTGGTGGTTGGCGCACCCATTTTAATGTTGGCAACGGCAAATATGCGAAAACGACGAGCGCTATTATTATTTTTAAGCTTAATGTGTATTTCAAACAGTTTAAGTGCATTAGCGACCTCGTTAGAACAACTGGTGCTGTTTAGGTTTTTAAGTGGCCTTCCCCATGGCGCTTATTTTGGTGCCGCGTTATTACTGGCCTCTGATATAGCACCGCAAGGAAAACGCGCTAGCTTTATGTCAAAAGTGTTTATGGGCTTAACCATAGCCACTATCGTTGGTGTGCCGGTGGTGACATTGGTTGGGCAAAATCTTAGTTGGCGTTATTGCCTCGCTGCGGCTGGGGTGTTGGCGTTTATTGCCTTTATTTTTGTGTATAACGTGGTGCCTAATGTTAAAAACACCCATACCTCTAATATACTCAACGAATTAGGGGTGCTAAAAAACAAACTGGTTTGGTCAATATTAGGGATTGTTATTATTGGCTTTGGTGGCGTATTTTGTATTTATACCTATGTGGCCGATACGATCTTAGAGGTCACTCAGAGCGCGCCCTATACAATTTCAATTGCTATGGTGATGTTTGGTATTGGCTCTACGCTCGGTAATTACGTACTAGGTAAAGCTGCCGATAAATCAGCGATAAAAACCACCGGATTTACGCTTGCCTCTACTATTGTTTTTGCATTTGCATATGTCAGTGCCAGCTATAATATTTATCTGCTGTATGCGGTTATATTTTTTATTGGCTGCAGCTTAGGGCTATCAACCTTAGTGCAAACGCTATTAATGGATGTATCACCTGACGGCCACGCCATGATTGGGGCATTAGTGCAGTGTGCGTTTAATATTGCAAATGCTATTGGCCCTTGGGTTGGCGGCATTGCTATTGCAAAAGGGGCTGCGCCAAATCAAACAGGCTATGTTGCTGCGGCTTTATTTTTAGGTGGGCTGTTAATGTGGCTGCTTAGTTACATACAAATTAGCGGCAACAAAACTAAACAGGCACAGCCTTGTTAATAAAAACAAAAAGAGCCGCTAAGCGGCTCTTTTTACATTTTACTCTTTAGCGTATTAAACGCTAATAGATGACATATCAATAACAAAACGGTATCGCACATCAGAGCGTTCCATACGCTCATAAGCGGTGTTAATTTCGTCTATGTTGATCATTTCACACTCTGGCAGTACGTTGTGTTCACCACAAAAATCAAGCATTTGCTGTGTTTCTGCAATGCCGCCAATTAAAGAGCCAGCCACACGACGACGACCCATTAAAAGAGGAACTGTGTTTAGCTCATCTACTGGGCCTACTTGGCCAACAATAACCAAGGTACCATCGATATCAAGTAGCGGTGTGTAAATTGATAAGTCATGCTTTACAGGCACGGTATCAATAATGACATCAAACGCTGACTGCGCATTTTTCATTTCATCATCATTGTTTGATACTAAATAATGCTGTGCGCCGAGCTTAATTGCATCTTCTTTTTTAGACTCAGTACGACCAATAACAGTAACGGTTGCACCCATTGCTACTGCATTTTTAACCGCCATATGACCTAATCCACCAAGGCCTACCACAGCAACTCGGCTACCTGTTTTTACACCCCATTTATGTAACGGTGAATAAGTAGTAATACCGGCGCAAAGTAACGGCGCCACGCGCGATAATTCTAAGTTTTCAGGCACTGATAATACAAACTCTTCGCGTACTACAACGTGTTTAGAGTAACCACCTTGAGTCATTTCGCCGTTAACTCTATCGGTCCCGCTGTAAGTACCGACCATGCCTTCACGACAAAATTGCTCTTGGTGATTATCACATTGGTCACAGCTTTGACACGAGTCAACCATACACCCTACGGCAACGGTATCGCCTTGTTTGTATTTTTTTACATCACTACCGACTGATATTACTTTACCTACAATTTCGTGCCCAGGAACTAATGGGTAATTACTACCCCCCCAGTCGTTACGCACTGCGTGTAAGTCTGAATGGCACACACCACAATATAAAATTTCTATTGCTACATCGTTATTTCGTAAATCGCGGCGCTCAAAAGAAAACTCTGTAAGCAAAGAACCTTGACTTTTTGCTGCATATCCGACTGTTTTCATAATAACTCCATAGTTTATTAAAAATTATCAACAGTATGCATTGTCAGCTATGAACATAAGCTGATCATGTGCAACTGCAAATAGCCCTGCAAAACGCAAGGGCTGTTTATTAGTATTCAATTATTCCACAACAACAGCATTTAACTCTTCAATCAGTGTTTTAATACGCTGAGCATTTTTACCTAAATGACTTTTACCAATACGTGATTTACTGCGTATGTCGACCACACGCTTACTGCCTTTATCGTTAATACGAACCACAACATCGTCTTTAAAGCCAAACCATGTTGTGGTGTCTGTCGCTTCAACAATTCCGTTATTAACATCACTATTAACCAGTTCCCAGCCTAAGTTTTCCATGGCTTTAGTAATTGCTGCCACCAACTCTGTTTGGGTTTGGTTGTACTCGAGCGGTTTTATACCACCATTAAAAATGCGATAAGCCCAACTAAGCTCACTAAATGTTTCATTGCCTACTCCGTTATTGTTATATGGTTATTGTTTTTTAAACAGCTTTATACTGTTAACACTCAAATTTAGATTACTATGACCGATAAGTATCAATAAAGTCATAATTTATTGCCCTTTTAAAGTAGATAACTTGACTCCTTGGTAAAAATCAACAAACTACGGGGGTAAAATTATCAGGGTATTATTATTTATGAAAACAGAGATTAGCTACCGGTTTGAGTCATCGCAAGTGGCAAACCGCTTTTTACACGAATTAAAAGATTGGCCAGTCAATACCGTAAAAACACGCCTTTTTAATGGCGGCGACAGCGTTAAAGTAAGCTACGAATATGATGAAAGCGGGTTTGATTATACCGTTGCCGAACTTGATGATTTAGCCGAGCAACACGGCGGACAAGAAGTATCGAGGTAAAATACTTATACCTACGCTCAATAGCCACAACACACTTTGTAGCCATGCCTACATTGTAAACTTTAAGCTTACAAAGTTATGTAGCAATAGGTATTACACTACGTATTAAAGACCCCTTGCCCACTTCACTTTCTGCCTCTATAGTGCCGTTGTGCTCTTTGAGTATGTTGTAAACTATAGCCATTCCCATACCTGTGCCTTGGCCTACGGGTTTAGTGGTAAAGAAGGGATCGAACATTTGTTTAAGTGTATCAGCGTCCATTCCACAGCCGTTATCTGCCACTTCAATGTAAATATTATTTTCATTGGCAAACAGCTTAACCCTTATTTTTCCTTGCTGATCGCGCAAGTTATCACAGGCGTGTTTGGCATTAATTAATGAGCTATGCGCTCTAATCCCTCTTGGGTATCATCAACTAAGTCATCAATATCGTCCACAATAAAGCTTAAATCGTTCTCTTGATTGAGCTGAACTAAAATAGACTCTAACTGCGATAGTGAAATTGATTTATCTACAAATTGTTGAGCCGCCGTTATTAACGAAACCAGGACGGGCTTTATAAATTTTATACTTTCTACATTACTGGTTATGTAAGCTAGCGGGTTATTTATTTCGTGGGCATCCCAGCTGAGAGTGTCCCTAGCGTGGCCATTTTTTCACTTTGCATTAAGGTTATTTGTTGGTTGTTGACCGTTTCAAGCTTTTCTTTTAGCTCTTAATTAACAATAAACAATGCCCGTGTTTTGTCTTCTAGTAGGGTTTCTAATTGATCTCTGGCTGATTTTTCGCGCAGATGCGCTTTTTTATAATTGTAGTCGTCTTCAGCCATGGGGAGTCTCATATTTTATTTCAATTAAACACGAATCAAACCCATCATGCATACACTGGGCATGGTTAAGTTTAGCATCAACCCCATAATGAGCCGCAGCACCAAAAATAAGCCCTTCGGCGCACAAACCCGTCTTCAATAATTTGGGCGTCAATTTCAGGTAAATTAGGCTCATGAAAAAGCTTAGCTACTTCAACATGAATTACTTTATCAATACCAATAATGAGATCAGCAAAACAATTAAAGTTAGCAACAATGCTTGGATGACGTGCCTTTAAGTGAGAAAATAAATACTCTCCAAAGGCCTTCAATACCTCTGGCATAAACATAGAAAGTGCAATTGCTACATCATTTGCATGGTCAACATTTAACACTAAGTAAAATTAACAAAGCGTGATCACATTCTGCTTTTTACTCTATTAGTGGCAACGCTATTGGCAGGATCGTCTGGCCAAAAATGTTTGGGGTAGCGCCCTTTCATCTCTTTTTGTACCTCGCGGTAACTACTATTCCAAAAATGTGCTAAGTCTTGGGTTAACTGTAGTGAACGCTTGCCTGGCGATAACAACTCTATTAGCAATGCTAATTTACCATTAGCTAGCATAGGTGTACTGGTTAAACCATATACTTCTTGCATGCGCACACTAAGCTTGGCGGGGCCATCAAGTTGGTATTCAATTTTTATGTTAGAGCCACTTGGTACTATTAGTCGCAGTGGGAGTAAAGATTTTAGCTCGCTTTGCTGTTGCCAATTAAAACAGTTTTGTAGTGCCTCAAAATAATTAAACTTTTTAAGTTGCTCAAGGGTTTTAATATCTTCAAGGTATACCCCTAACCAATCACCTGCTGTTTCAATGAGCTGCTGCTGATTAATAACAGGAAATTGTTCTGGCATCAATTTGCTGGCTAGGCACATTCTAATAAGTAACTGCTCACTTTCTTTTTGCTCGTTAAACAGTGAAAAGCCCTGTTTGGCAAACACACTAAGCCATGCCTTGGCACGCTCTGTTTTATCAAGCTTATGTTTACTTGGTTGGCTGCTAAGGGTGATTTCTCCAAGTTTTACTTCATCTTGATGAATAAACCGAGCAGCTTTTTCATCAAACTCGCAGCGGGTCAACTCAGTGAATAAATGCGGTAAATGCTCTTTAAGCGCTAATGGATTTAGCGCCGTGGCAGAAAAAATACGCTCGCCTTTGTGTCCGCCCATACTGGCAATAGCTATATATTCGTCATTATGCCAGTAGTCAGGGTTTAGCTCGGCCCCTGCGCCATTTGCTAATAAGTATCCATTGCCGCGTTTTTTAGCGATGCGATCTGGATAGCCAAGCGAAACTAATAAGCTTAAATGATCGGTGTTTAAGTCTGTTTTGCTGTCGGTAAATTTTAAGCGTTTTAACCAATAATTTAATTGTTGCTTAAACACAGGATGCGGACGCTGCTGTTGACTATGCAGTGCTAGGTTGAGCTCATTGGCAGTGCTAACTCGGCTTTCTAGTAAGGCGACTAAATAAATAGCTAAACGATAAATTCCGCTTAACTGTGGTTCTAGCATTTGCGCTTTTAATAACATGTGCGCTAGGCGAATATCGGCACCAAAGCCCAACATTTTACTCCCCAGTGCGGTGAGCTTACCGTGGCTATCTATCGCTTCAAGCATAGATAATAAATTGGTAGCTTGGTTGCATTGTTGCTCACTCGGCGGGTCAAGTAAGGTGAGTTCACTAATGCTTGCGCCCCATTGCTTTGCCTCAAGCATCAGTTGGCTAATATCTGAGGTCAAAATATCAGGGTTATCGTGGCTGTTTCGTCGCTCAAAAGTTTGTTTTGAACCTAAACGATACACAACCCCTGGTTCTATTCGTCCTGCACGCCCTGCGCGTTGTACTGCCGATGAACGAGATATACTTTGAGTCGTCAGCTCAGTTACACCGGTTTTTAAATTAAAGCTGGCTGCACGGCGCTTGCCGCTATCAATCACAATTCGAATACCTTCAATGGTTAAGCTGGTTTCGGCAACATTGGTGGTCAGTACTACTTTTCGCATCCCTTGAGGCGCAGGTGCTATTGCAGCTTGTTGATTGGCTTTATCTTGCTCACCAAATAAAGTGGCGACTAGGCAGTTACTAGGTAAGTCGCTCAATGCTTGTTGCACGCGCAGTATTTCTCGTTGACCGGGTAAAAATACCAGCGCACTGCCGGTTTGCTCATTGAGTGCTTGTTTTATAATAGCGGGGATGGCATCAAGCCAGCGGCTTTCATCTTTTATTGGGCAATATATTTCGTCAATGGGGTAACTTCGCCCGCTTGACTCAATTACTGGGCAATTAAAAAACCCAGTGTAGCGTTCGCTATCAAGGGTGGCCGACATCAGCATAATAGTTAAATCTTCACGCAGTGCCGCTTGCGATTCTAAAGCAAAAGCCAGCGCGGTATCTGCTGTGATGGAACGCTCATGAAACTCATCAAAAATCAGTAAATCAACATCACTGAGCTCAGGGTCATTTTGTAACATGCGCGTAAGCATGCCTTCGGTGACTATTTCAAGGCGCGTGTTCGCACTTACTTTACTCTCACCTCGGACCCGTAAACCGACACTTTGCCCCAGCGTTTCGTTTTGGCATTGGGCTAGGTAATTGGCAATATTACGTGCAGCTAAGCGTCGAGGCTCCAACATCACTATGTGTTTATAATGCCCATCGCGCATAAGCTGTAATGGCAACCACGTTGATTTACCAGCACCAGGCGGCGCTTGCAGTAAGGTGATTGGGTTGGCTTTTAATGCATCAATAAGTGAGTTATATATTTCTTGAACCGGCAGCACGCTATTTACCCTAAATTACTTTGCCGCCATTGTAGCAAAAATTAGCAGTTATTTATGTAGGGTACAACTATGTGCTTGGCTGATCATTTCGTCTAACGTTTTAGTCTCTTGCTGCTGCGCTTATTTTGATCAGCACGATGCCTATTACTCACTATTCCTTCTATGCCTTTGGTAAAGCTCATTTGCTTAAAACAAGCTTGCTGTTGACGTAATTCATCTTGCTGTGAATCATTAATCCGCGCTTGTTGCTGCGCTGACAAACCAAATAAAATGCGTTTCATCCCTGATAAATTTTGTAAGCTTATCGCCGAGCTCATTTTCTTATTTAGTCACTTTGCGCTATATTTTTACTTTACTCCTATTATTACCTTTCAAAACCCTATCTTGAGTCCAAAAATAGTCGTTCCGTTAAAGCTTAGTATTGTTAGCTTTTGTGCAACTTTGCGGCTAATTGTATTTATAATAAGCAAATAGCGGCTAACGCCACCTTTATTAGACTAAAGAATGATTGCTGCTGAATCTGCTGATTTTATGACCTTTTTGCTATTATGCATGGCAAGAGCACACTGTAAAAACAAAAACATAAGACATTGAATTTAAATATCTTTTAGATTTAACAAGCCATTTACAACACATCCCTTTGCTATTTTTGTTAACACTTACAAAGCGTTAAACTGGGCTATGCACGACCTTTTGCCTAATTACAATCTGTAGCAAGCTGTTTTACCCTGCGCACTCAATGTTCATTTGCTTTGTAAAAGCTGTATTTTTATTTTGAGTTAGCAACTAAGTTGCAGGAGAAGTCATGACCACCAAGCCGCTAGATGATAATTCATCTGATGCTATACCAAGAGCGGATACTCAAACCGTGTCCGATAGCTATGAAAATCTTCATAAGCCCAGCTCTGAGTTTGAAAGCCGCGACGCTTACCTAGAGCACGAGCTGCAAATTATGCAGCCAAAACGCTGGCGTCCAAATTTACCATTTAGAGATTATCGCTTTGAATTTGAAGACACCATTCCAGCGATGGCCGCTACTATAGGTAAAATAGTCATGGTTGCAGCCATTGCTGCTACGTTTGCAGGCCCTTTGGGTTTAAGTGATGGCTTTGTACTTGAAAACGTACGCTACGAACTTTTAATTGTTTCGCTATTTATTTTACTATTTTCGGGCTTTATTTTACCGACCGCTAACTTAGCGGGTACTCATGGCCCACTCATTCCATTAATTCCTATTGTAGTTGCCGCAGGCGGACACCCTATGGCCTTTGGTTTACTCATAGGTGCCTTTGGATTGATATTAGCATTTAGTAAAGGCGGCAGCCTCATGGCCAAGCTCACCAGTAAAGGGGTGTGTGGTGGCCTACTCCTCTATTTAGGCTTTGTGGGTACCATCTCACAAGTTAAAAAGCTGTTTGCATGGGCTGAAGAAATTCAAATGACCCATATTGCCTTTATCGTAATCTTAGCCACAATTTTACTTTATGCTTTGTTGGAGCATTACAAAAAACGCTGGTTAGCCGTACCACTGAGCTGTTTAATTGGTGGTTTTACTGCTTTTGCATTGGGCGCACCGTTTGAGTTTCATACCGCACCGGGCTTACCAAACATGAACCCTATGTACTGGTGGGGGGAAAACACTGGTTGGATGCTTGGTTTACCAACCGCTGAAAGCTTTGTAGTTGTACTTCCTTTTGCAGTTTTAGCAGTTGCTATGTGGTCGCCTGACTTTTTAGGCCATCAAGTATTTCAAAAAATTAGTTACCCAGAGCGTACTGAAAAAGTACAAATGAATATTGACGATACCATGCTTAGCGCATCAACAAGACAAACCTTTGGCTCGCTATTAGGCGGAGCTAACTTTGCGTCATCTTGGGGCACTTACATTGTTCCTGCTGCTATTGCAAAACGCCCTATTCCTGCAGGCGCAATTTTAACTGCGTTATTTTGTACTATCGCGGGTGTTTGGGGCTATCCAATGGACTTAGCTATTTGGCAGCCAGTATTGTGTGTTGCCTTAATTGTAGGGGTGTTTATTCCACTACTTGAAGCGGGTATGGAAATGACCCGTGAAGGTAAAACCACGCAATCAGCCGCTATTGTGGTGTTTGCCTCAAGCTTAGTAAACCCTGCATTTGGTTGGTCACTGACTATGCTTTTGGATAACTTAGGCCTTATTGGCTGTAAAGAAAGAAGTGCTGATTTATCGCGAATGAGTCGCTGGGTCATCCCGCTTATTATGTTTGTGTTATTAACCAGTGTAATGGCACTGGTAGGTATGCTGCCAGGCATTCCTGCGCTAATGCCAAGCTTTAGACATTAATTCCTTTATTAAACAGCAAAGCGAGCTTTAATAGCTCGCTTTTTTTGTTCTTATAAAATCTAGCACAGTGTACTTGCAATAATCCCCCTTGAAGTAACAGCCCCTGAAGTCACAGTCCCTGCAATAATTACAAGCCACCCTGCAGAATTTTTATAAAGCTCCCCACCAGCAAAAAAACTTTACGCATCAAAAAACCATAAACAATTGATATATAAATAAAATTAAACATTTTACTTTCTGGTATAGCCTTTGCAATTTTATAAGTGAACGTTAAAAATCATTTTATTAGTAACGCTTTTAAAATGAAAAATCATCACTCTTAATAAGGAGCTAATTATGAATAGCGATCGTATCGAAGGAAACTGGAAAGAACTTAAAGGTAAAGCGCAACAAAAATGGGGCGATCTTACTAACGATGATTTAGATAAAATTGAAGGTAGCCGTACCGAGCTTGTTGGTAAAATTCAGCAAAAATACGGTAAATCGAAAGAGGAAGCCGAGCGCGAAGTAAATGACTTTGAGAAAGGTCATTAAAATAAAGCGTGTTAACAGCTTTACTTGCTAACAAAAACCGCCAATTGGCGGTTTTTTTGTTATCTCAAGCTTAACTATTTTGCCAGCGCTAACTTCACTGCTGCTTCGGCATGTATTTTGGTGGTATCGTAAAGCGGAACCCGCGTATGTTGTGGCTTTACCAACAAGGCGATTTCAGTACAACCTAAAATAATGGCCTGCGCGCCTTGTGCAAATAAGCGCTCTATAATGCGCACATAATCAGCTCGCGAATCGTCATCAATAATACCTTGGCATAACTGCGAATAAATAACCCCGTGCACTCGCTTTCGCTCATTAGGTTCAGGTATTAATACCTCAATGTTATGCTTATTGGTTAAACGCTCTTTGTAAAAGTTTTGCTCCATTGTAAATTGCGTGCCCAACAACCCTACTCGCGTAATGTTATCGAGCTTTAGTTGCTCAGCGGTGGCATCGGCAATATGTAAAATGGGAATGGTAATATTACTGGCAATCTCATCGGCCACTTTATGCATAGTGTTGGTACAAATAAGTAAAAAGTCGGCACCACCAACCTCTACCGATTTAGCTGCCTTGGTGAGTAACTTAGCTGTTTGTTGCCAATCGCCTTGATACTGTAGCGCTTCAATTTCCGAAAAATCAACACTCACCATACAAATTTTAGCACTATGTAGCCCACCCAATGAGTGTTTAACGCCTTCGTTTAAAGCTTTGTAATAGCTGGCTGTTGACTCCCAACTCATACCACCCAATATACCAATCGTTTTCATAAAATTGCCTTGTTTAAAAGTGGTTAAAAGCAAGCCGATTGCTACACAGATATGCGACAAAACAATAAGCAAAAATACCTGAAAAGCCTTGTATAGCGAACCCTCTGACTCATTATGCTTCATTCTGCCTTACTGTTTTTCTAACTATCAGATGTTGACTTAACAACGAATTTTTCGAATACACAATTTAGTGGGAAATAAATTACCAAATAAATAGCTAGGAAAAGTAAAAACTCCATATAGAAAGGTAGATCTTTTAGGTTTATTATTGAATCAGTTAAATAGCGGCTAACAAACGATGTAATGAATGCAGATAAAAATATAATGACTAAGTTTGAAGTTTTTTTATTCATGTAAATCCTTTTAAAAAAGCCAATAGCTTAACATTACCCATTATCTTAGTTAGTGCCCCCTAAAACGGGAATTTATATATTGATTAATCATTCCACTAAATAAACTCTTTGTAAACAACCTAGTTCTTAAAATAAAAAACGAGCCTAACTTGGCTCGTTTTTGTTTTACTGATAGCTGACAGCTAAAAACTGACCGCTTCAACTTTTGACCGCTGCTCTTCTAATCAGGCTCATACCCCAAGTTAGGCGATAGCCATCTTTCAGCCTCTGCGAGTGTCATATTAGTTCGCTTGGCGTAATCTTCTACCTGATCCTTTTGCACCGCGGCTACGGCGTAGTATTTTGCCTCTGGGTGTGAGAAATACCAGCCCGAAACAGCAGCACCTGGCCACATGGCGTAGGAGCTGGTGAGCTGCATACCAATGCGCTTTTCGGTATCGAGTAGTTGCCAAATTTTCTTTTTCTCGGTGTGCTCTGGGCACGCTGGGTAACCCGGTGCTGGGCGAATACCTTGGTAGTTTTCGCGAATGAGTTCATCGTTAGGCAGGTTTTCATCTGGTGCATATCCCCAATACTCTTTACGCACTTGCTCGTGTAGGTATTCTGCAAAGGCTTCGGCGAGCCTGTCGGCAACTGCTTTAACCATTATTTTATTGTAGTCGTCTTGCTTGGCATCGAACGCATTGGCGAGGTCGTCCTCTTCTAGGCCGCCCGTTACCGCAAACGCACCAAAGTAATCAGGTATGCCTTTTGGCGCAATGTAGTCGGCTAAACAGTAATTAGCAAAGTCGGTTTTTTCGGTTTGCTGGCGTAAATGGCACGAGGTGGCTAACAACTCTTTGCGAGTTTCGTCGGTGTAAATTTCTATATCATCCCCCACGCGGTTTGCAGGGAATAAACCAATGACACCTAAAGGTTGCAAAGCACCTGACTTTTCAAGGTCGTCGAGCATATCGTTAGCGTCTTTAAATAAGCTACGTGCTTGCTCACCAACGACTTCATCGTCCATTATGCGCGGATATTTACCGGCGATTGACCAGGTCATAAAGTACGGGGTCCAGTCTATGTATTTACGTAAAGTCGAAATTGATACATTTTTAAATTCGGTCACACCCAGCTTTTTCGGCACGGGTGGGGTGTAGTTATCCCAATCGAGCTTTGCAGCATTATCGCGGGCGCGCTGTATGGTAACCGGTTTTGAGCGCGGCTTTTTGCGCGCTTGTTGTTCGCGTACTTTGTCGTATTCGGCTTTGGTTTTTTCTAAAAAGGCGGGTTTTAGCTCTTTAGATAACAAGCTCGATACCACACCCACCGCGCGGCTGGCGTTATTTACATACACCACGCCTTTGTCGTACTGCGGCTCTATTTTTACTGCGGTATGCGCTTTTGAGGTGGTTGCGCCGCCAATCATAAGTGGTAATTCAAAACCTCGGCGGGTCATTTCTTTGGCTACGTGTACCATTTCGTCAAGCGATGGGGTAATTAAACCAGAAAGGCCTATAATATCGGCTTTTTCGTCGATAGCTGTTTGCAGTATTTTTTCGGCAGGTACCATTACGCCTAAGTCGATTACTTCGTAGTTATTACATTGCAGTACCACGCCTACAATATTTTTACCTATGTCGTGCACGTCACCTTTTACGGTGGCCATAACCACTTTACCATTAGTGGCGCCTTCTTCTTTTTCGGCTTCAATAAATGGGTCTAGGTAGGCCACTGCGCGCTTCATTACACGGGCTGATTTAACAACTTGGGGTAAAAACATTTTACCTGCGCCAAATAAATCCCCTACCACGTTCATGCCATCCATCAATGGCCCTTCAATCACGTGAATAGGTTTATCGGCGGCAGCGCGGCACGCTTCCGTGTCTTCATCTATAAAGGTGGTTATACCTTTAACAAGCGCGTGTTCTAGACGTTTTTCAACAGGCCATGTGCGCCATTCTAAATCTTCTACGCGTTCGGCTTGTGCCATGCCTGAATATTTAGGCGCAAGTTCTACAAGGCGCTCACCTGCACCTGAATCGGTATTAAGAATTACGTCTTCTACGGCTTTGCGAAGTTCTTCGGGGATGTCGTCGTAAACCGCAAGTTGCCCTGCGTTTACAATCCCCATATCCATCCCCGCTTTTATCGCGTGGTATAAAAATACCGAGTGAATCGCTTCGCGTACCGGGTTATTACCTCTAAACGAAAACGATACATTTGACACCCCGCCCGACACTTTACAGTGCGGTAAGTTTTGCTTAATACGGCGTGTGCCTTCAATAAATTCCACAGCGTAGTTGTCGTGCTCTTCTATACCGGTGGCTACGGCAAATATATTGGGATCGAATATAATGTCTTCTGGCGGAAAGCCAATTTCGTCGACCAAAATACGGTAGCTGCGCTCACAAATTTCAAACTTACGATCGGCAGTATCGGCTTGGCCGTCGGTATCAAATGCCATTACAACAGCGGCGGCACCAAAGCGTTTAATAATTTTAGCTTGGCGCTTAAATGGCTCTTCGCCCTCTTTGAGTGAAATGGAATTAACAATGCCCTTGCCTTGAATACATTTAAGTCCTGCCTCTATTACATCCCATTTAGAGGAGTCGACCATTATAGGCACTTTAGATATATCAGGCTCTGAGGCAATTAAGTTTAAAAACTTCACCATGGCCGCTTTTGAGTCCAGCATGGCTTCGTCCATGTTTATATCAATAACTTGGGCGCCATTTTCTACTTGTTCGCGAGCAACATTAAGGGCTGTTTCATAATCTTCTTCCATGATCAAACGTTTAAACATGGCCGAGCCAGTTACGTTGGTACGCTCACCAACATTGGTAAATACTGCAATTTGCTGTGTCATGTTGGCTCCTAGTTTAAGTTACAGGCTTCAAGGCCTGACAAACGCATGCGTACATCAAGCTCTGGTAATGGGCGAGGTTTAACCCCTTCAAGCCCTTTGGCAAACGCACGAATATGCGCAGGCGTAGTGCCACAGCAACCACCAACAATATTTATAAAGCCCGATTTACCCCAATCGATAATCTCGGCAGCCATGTCGTCTGCTTCTAAGTCGTATTCTCCAAACTCATTGGGTAAGCCCGCGTTAGGATGAACAGAGACAAAGGTTTCGCACACGCGCGAAAGCTCTTCTACGTATTGGCGAAGTAAGTCTGGCCCAAGGGCGCAATTGAGGCCAATTGAAATAGGCTTAATATGGCGAATAGAGTTATAAAATGCCTCAGTTGTTTGCCCTGAAAGCGTTCGCCCTGAGGCATCGGTAATGGTGCCCGAGATCATCACTGGTAATGTGCGCCCGGCTTGTTCAAACGCTTCTTCTACCGCGAATGAGGCGGCTTTTGCATTGAGGGTGTCGAAAATGGTTTCAATAAGTATTAAATCAGCGCCGCCTTCCATTAATGCAAGAGTAGACTCAACATAAGCAGTAACCATCTTATCAAAGGTAATATTACGATAGCCTGGGTCGTTCACATCTGGCGAGATAGAACAGGTTTTAGGGGTTGGCCCTAACACACCGGCTACATAGCGTGGCTTTTCTAGGTTTTTAGCAGTGAACTCGTCACATATTGCGCGTGCTAATTTAGCCGACTCTAGGTTTACCTCACGGCTTATGCTTGCCATGTCGTAATCTTCCATCGAAATGGTGGTCGAATTAAAAGTATTGGTTTCAATAATATCCGCACCGGCGGCTAAAAAGCTGCGGTGTATATCAGCAATTAACTCGGGCTTGGTAAGGCTTAATAAATCGTTATTGCCTTTTATTAGCACGTGCCAGTCTTTAAAGCGCTCACCCCGGTAGTCTTCTTCTTCAAGCTTATGCGCTTGGATCATAGTGCCCATTGCACCATCTAAAATTAAAATACGCTGTTTTAGTGCAGCGCTTAATTCGCTTTGCTTATTTTTGTTTGGCACGTTATTCGGCATAGTTGTTAGTCCTCACATCTTGGCTAACTAAATTAATATCATAAGGTGTAGTTTGGTACACGTAGTAATTTAACCAGTTTGAAAACAGTAAAAAGGCGTGGCTTTGCCACGTTTTAGACGGCTTTTTACTTGCATCGTTATCTGGAAAATAGTTTTCGGGTTTTGGCGCGTCTGGGCTTTTTTGTAAATCGCGTTCGTACTCTGCTTTTAATGTATCGGCATCGTATTCTGGGTGGCCGGTTATAAACACTTGGCTGCCCGACTTATTTTTCATTAAGTAAGCGCCTACTTTTTCAGAGCCTGCCAATACCACTATATCGTCGCAGGCATTAATTTTATTTATATCAACGTGGCCATAACGTGAGTGCGGCACTAAAAAGGTGTCGTCGAAGCCACGAGTAAGTGCTCCGTGATCAAAATAACACTGGTGGGTAAATACGCCACAGAGTTTATCTTTTTTTAAATCACGTTTTAAATTGTAACGATGATACAACGCCGCATGCGCCGCCCAGCATGAGTAAAGTGTGGAGGTAACGTGTTGCTCTGCCCAGTCAATAATCACTTTTAGCTCATCCCAGTAGGCTACATCGCCGTATTCAAGGTGTGCTAGTGGCGCGCCGGTAACAATTAACGCATCGTAGTTATTATCTTTTACCTCAGAGAAATAACGGTAAAAGGTATCTAAGTGCTCTTCTGAGTTGCTACTGCTGCGGTGCGTATCTAAGCGCAATAGCTCTACATTTACTTGCAAAGGAGAATTAGCAAGCAAACGAATAAACTGTACTTCGGTTTCTACTTTATTAGGCATTAAATTTAAAATAGCCAAACGCATTGGGCGAATTTCTTGCGTTTTTGCACGGCTTTTTGGCATTACAAACACGTTTTCTTCACGCAAACGGGCAATAGCCGGTAGCTCGTCTTTCACTGTGATTGGCATATTTTACTCCTACTCATAAAAACCGAGAATTTATACGCTCTCATTATGAACAGAATGCTAAAAATATCAACCTCTAGATGTATAGATGTCCAAATGAAAATTATTCACCCGGTTTGTACAAATTGAATATGTACTTTAAAACAGCCCCATTCGTTGACTGTTTAACCCCTCAACAACTACAATACAGCATTGAAATTTTTATTATTATTTGAAGGCTTTCCTCCATGGTTTTACCTGATAAGTTTATATTCTCGATGAGTCGAGTATCTAAGGTTGTGCCACCTAAGCGCACAATTTTAAAAGATATTTCGTTGCACTTTTTCCCTGGCGCTAAAATTGGTGTACTAGGTTTAAATGGTGCTGGTAAATCTACATTACTTCGCATTATGGCCGGTGTTGACCAAGACTTTGAAGGTGAAGCTCGCCCTCAACCGGGTACTAAAATTGGTTACTTACCGCAAGAGCCAGTACTGGATGAAAGCAAAACAGTACGCGAAATAGTTGAAGAAGCTGTTGGTGAAGTAAAACACGCACTAAACCGCCTTGACGAAGTGTACAACGAGTACGCAATGGAAGACGCAGACTTTGACGCCCTTGCAAAAGAGCAAGGTGAGCTTGAAGCAATTATTCAAGCGCACGATGGTCATAATATCGATAACGTTTTAGAGCGTGCTGCCGATGCACTTCGTTTACCTGAGTGGGACGCTAAAATTGAGCACCTTTCAGGTGGTGAGCGCCGCCGTGTTGCTATTTGTCGTTTATTACTTGAAAAACCAGATATGCTTATTCTCGATGAGCCAACTAACCACTTAGATGCTGAGTCGGTTGCTTGGCTTGAGCGCTTCTTACATGACTACGAAGGCACCGTTGTGGCGGTAACGCATGACCGTTACTTCCTTGATAATGTGGCTGGCTGGATTTTAGAGCTTGACCGTGGTGAAGGTATTCCGTGGGAAGGTAACTACTCTTCTTGGCTTGAGCAAAAAGATGCCCGCTTACAGCAAGAGCAAAAATCTGAAAAAGCACGTCAAAAATCAATTGCACAAGAACTTGAATGGGTGCGTTCAAACCCTAAAGGTCGCCAAGCTAAGTCAAAAGCGCGTATGGCACAGTTTAGCGAGCTACAGCAGTCTGATTACCAAAAACGTAACGAAACCAACGAATTGTTTATTCCACCTGGCCCACGTTTAGGTGACCAAGTATTAGAAGTAAACAACTTACGTAAAAGCTTTGGCGACCGTGTTTTAATTGATGATTTAAGCTTTAGCATGCCTAAAGGCGCTATTGTGGGTATTATTGGTGCCAATGGCGCGGGTAAATCAACCCTATTTAAAATGCTAAGTGGCGAAGAACAACCAGATAGCGGCAGCATTAGCGTAGGTGAAACTGTAGAGCTTGCAACCGTTGATCAGTTCCGTGGCAACATGGACGAAAGCAAAACTGTATTTGAAGAGATTTCTGACGGCCAAGACGTGCTAAAAATTGGTAACTTTGAGTTCCCAAGCCGTGCTTACGTTAGCCGTTTTAACTTTAAAGGTAACGATCAGCAAAAATTTGTTAAAGACTTATCTGGTGGTGAGCGTAACCGTTTACACCTTGCTAAGCTTTTAAAAGCCGGTGGTAACGTAGTACTACTGGATGAACCAACCAATGACCTTGATGTTGAAACACTTCGCGCCCTTGAGAACGCTATTTTAGAGTTCCCAGGCTGTGTAATGTGTATATCGCATGACCGTTGGTTCCTTGACCGTATTGCAACGCACATTTTAGATTACCGCGACGAAGGACAAATTAACTTCTTTGATGGTAACTACACTGAGTACGAAGAGTGGCTTAAAAAGACCCTTGGCGCAGAAGCTGCACAGCCTAAGCGTATTAAGTACAAAAAAATTGGCTAACAGCCACCGTTAATAAGTTAAAAGCCCGCTTGAATCAACGGGCTATTGAATGAACTTGGAGCTACCAGTTTATAACTGGTGGCTTTTTTGTTTTTTCGTTCTCTTAAGTATTTGAAAAATATATAAACGTATCACTTGGCTACTTTGTTTCCATTACAATTAGACTATATTTATCAATATGTTATGATTGTTAGTTGCCTTTTTAGCTTTAAATCGTGGTATCTAAATTATCTCTGTTAATCAAACATGCAATATTTTGGCTCATACTAGTGTATTATTTGGCTCAATGAAGTAATGAGTTAACAATTGAAAGGAAGTAAAAAACTCCCTGTCCTTTTCTAAAAAACATGTTGTCCAGCAACTTCTATTTCCAATTTATAGTTGCTATCACACTATTGATTCATCTTGCCAAAAGACTAATCGGCACTTTTCAAATTTGGCTAAAATGTCTTGTTTTATTTGTTTTAAATTCATTTGCTAATTAAGCCATGTTGGCACAGCAGCAATATGTATGGGTCTATTGTTTTTCCCGCACCTGTGAAAAACGTCAAATCAAATTTAGCTCGACTCAACATAATATAAATTGTGTTAGCGCTAGTGGATTCAGTCAGAGGGGCAAGAACAACTGGGAACTCTCGCCCAGCGATTTCCCAGATATTTACAAATAAAATATCGCTTGCATACTCCAAGTTTTCATCATTGCATATGGTGAATTTTTCCCCTTTTAGTAGTGTTTTGAATCGCTGAAGGCTCGACGAGTTCTCATAAAAAATAACTAAAGGAAACGAACTGGAAAACGTCACCTTAATGTAATTAATTCGGGCCTTTACCAAGTGAACAAAGTCTTCTTCCGCTGATATAAGTCTTAAGCTTGGCTTATTAAAGCCCATTTGATCCTCGAAATAATCTGACTTTATGTCTTCAATGCCTCGCCCAAGTATAAGTTGACGATAATTATAACTGACATTCCCTAGCTCATAGGTTTGTCTGAAGTTATGCCTAAGTTGATAAATATTCAGGTTGTCGTTTTTAGTAAAAGTATTTTCAATTGCAAGGTTGCTCCACAAACCAATACCATCAGGATTTTCAGTTTGAGACTCGTCTCCAGCCAAAATAGTGTTTTGCGTGCAAAGCCTTATTAACTCAATATCAACAGATGAAACATCCTGAGCTTCATCAACAATAATTGTGTGGAATGGATAATTTCGGAAAAGATTTTTATTAAAGTAACGTCTTAATATTTCCGCTTCATTTCGCTCTCTTGTGGTTTTGACAACAGCTTTAACGAATACTTCTTTGATACTCTCAAGTTCATTGACTAAAGACTGTTCTGCCAAATGAATCTGCTCATCGAAACGTAACTTAAATTTTTCTATAGCTTCCTGATGCCTGTTTTTATATTTACTAAGTTGCTCTCTAATATTAGCCTCATCACCTAATGACAAAACGGATTCATTACTTGTTGCATTAAAACCAATTCTTTTACCCAACCTTCTTAACAAAGACTTTTCGTTTTTTTTAATTATGGCTCTGGTAAGTTTTTCTTTTTCAATATCTGTATTTCTTTTAAGCTCAGCCTGCTTGTCAGCAATACTTTTCAAATTAACTTTTTTACTTTCTCTTACTTCTTCGGCTTTTTCCAGAAAGCTCTTAGCAGCAGAAATAAAGGATGTGTCATTTTTCGTAACATTACACAGTTGATCCCAATTGTTTTGGTTAAGTTGATAACCTAAAGTAAAAAGAGCCTTCGTATCAAAAACGAAATTGAAAATGTCGGAAGCGTTAACAGCTAATTTATTAAGAGAAGATAATTCATTAACGCCCACACTTGGTGTATTTGAATAGTTTCTTGCAATAAAATCACCAACTGGAAATATAGAAATATCGAAAATATCAATTGCAGCTAATAACTCTTTGAATCGAGGCACCACTTTAGAGTTTTTCACAATCACTTGTATTCTTGTAGGATTTATCTTTTCTTGAACCTCTAGTAACTTGATTTTTTGTAGTACAGTAGTTGATTTACCAGTCCCCGCTGGCCCATCTATAATGTAGTCGCCATCGCCATAAATAGCTTTACCTTGCGCTCCCGTTGGTATTATTTCCTTCATTTTCATGAAGTTTTCAGCGTCAACTTTTACAGAGCTTTCTTCTTCAATATTCTTGCCTTCTAGCTCAGCGAGCGCACTTTTAAAGTATGCTTTACCCTCACCAGAAACATACTTAACATCTCTTAAATCGTCTTCCAATGGCGTGAAACTACCTATTACACTTGCAATCCCCAAGGCTGGGCTTTCTTGTCCTAGTTCAAAACCAAGAAACGCTTTTGCTCTAGCATCTGCCCAAGAAAAAAGTCTATAGTTCCCAAAATGATTCTTGCCCGTATTAGGTATACCGCTTTCATAGAAAAATGATTTGGTTAGATAAATACTGGTTTCATCAAATTTTATTTTATGGAATACAGGCGTATCACTTTTTTGTGAAAAGGTTTCAAAATCTACGGCTAATTCTTGTTTCATTTACAACTCCTTGTATTAGTCGAGGCTAATTGTGACATAATTTGAACAATTAATAATGGAAACTGCTTTAAGCTACGTTTAATGGTTCAAATCTTACTAGACTTAAATTGCCCAAGGCATTAAGCCTTACCTTCTTGTTATAATAAGATTTCAATGTACTCAAATATGTGCTGACGCATGGTTTCACGGTCCTAATTGGCTCATACTGAACGGCTTCAACTTTCATTGAGTGGAAGAAACTTTCACACAAGCATTGTCCTAGCAGTTGCCTTTACGACTCATACTTCGGACTAAACCATTCTGCCTAATCAAGTCACGAGGAGTTCTTTAACTTTTTATTCTTAAGTTTTCTAAACTCTGCTCTCACATAGTCAGGCAAACCTCTTTTTCGCTCATCTTTACCAGCGTTTTTTAGCATTTCATAGTCATAACTAAAAGATAAGATATCATGTGCCTTGTAGACTTTGCGTGCAAGGCTTAATCGCATTGCAGGACTAGTTGGTGTCGGCTTATTTATCTTTCCTTTAAAATCTTTCTTTATTGTATCGGCATTGGTTGAGCAGTAGTTATGATAAACCCTTTTGATTTCCATTAGTTTCATCATCCACTTAGGATTGTATCCAGCATATACATTCCATCGTTTTGAGTTAGTCCCACTGGTTACTGGTCGCTCGTAATAGTTGATATGCCTGCGTAGTATTTGAAACCAGTTATCAACACCATGTAATGACGCTGAATCGAGTAATTCGGTGGCATAGTTAGAATCGATAGCTTGAATATTACCTAATGAATGAAAACCGCTAAATCGAGAGCGCATATTCGGGCTGACAATCCATTCCGACTTACTTCCTTCCATTGTCACACGATTGTTGTATTGCTGCTTCCATAGTAGTTTCAAGCGTTCATCTGCTGATAATTCAGGGTATTCTTTCTGAAGCTCTATATCTCGTTGTTTAATTTGTTCTGAAGTCGATTTATCTAGTAGCTGATTATTACCAGATCGTTCCGTATAGACTTGAAAGGCGTTCAACTTACCTTTTTCAAGCCAGTCCTTAAAAATACCGCATATGGATGTTTTGAAGCCAGAATCATTATCGGCATATAAGTTAATCTGAGTTGCAAAAGTCAGTATTTCTTTTAGCAATGCAAAGTGACTTAACATGCTGTACGTCTGGTTAACTAAAAGACCTTTTGAGGGGATTTGCATAGGGACATTGGCGTTGGTGTCCTCAACAAGCTCTTTTACGTCAATATCGTTTAAAATGTACTGTGCGTATCTGCGGTAATAGCTATCTTTTTCGTTTTCTTTTTTGTCTTTATGTTCCCGCTTTATGTTCTCTGAATCACTTTCGAAGTCGAAATTGAGTGTAGACGCAAAAACATAACCTGTATCATTATCTACAGTGGAGGTGACCATCAACGGTGTAGGACGCGGCTCATTGTGATTAGTCCAGTTTGAAGAGTGGTGCAATCTATCTGTACTTAAATTCAATGTTTTCCCTATTACAGCCATATCCATTTTTTGCGAATGGTATGCATCAAATGCTAACGCTTGCTCATAGAAAAAATCAATCTTGTGATAAATTGCTTTGGCAGTAATATCTAACTTATCTTCTTCACGATTGATGATCCCTTTATTCATTAAATTGAGAAATAGCGCCTCATTTCTATCCCTCATATAATGGCGCTGCTGAGGATCAAGTTTAATATAGAATCGAGAATTGCACGTTTCACATTTAACACGCTTTGAACCCAGTCGCAGTTCTTCTGTTTGCTGAAAAACGGGCTTACCGCCTTCATTTAATGGTTTTCTGACTTCCTTAATGACGACCTCATTTTTCCTTGTCTTGCCCGACATTGTGTATAGTTCTGGGTAACTAAATACACCTTTTCCGACATTTTCACATCGTCCCTTAACAATGGCCGTTCCTCGCCTTTCTTCTGCTGATAGCGGGATATAGTATTTTCGCTCACCGAAAGGCGTGTTTTTATCGCCAGTATTGTTACAAGAAGGTTCAACATATTTGCCAACGGATGACAGTCGCTCGATTTCTTTTCCTAAACTCTGGTTGTTGATCATGACTGAGCTTTTTCCGCATAACTTACAGGTCAACAGATATTCGTTCTCACCGCGCTTTCTTGTAGTAAGCTTATATTCTCCCCTTAATCCTTTTTTGGGCTTGCCATTCTCGTACTTAGCGGGATTCTTTGCTGGAACACCAAAATTTTCACACTCACTGTTTTTACAAAAGTTAAGCTGTATGTACTGTTCATCAACTGCACACTTATACGCCCTTGGTATAGTCAGTAATTTTGGTTCTCTGTGCTTTTTAGTTTGTGGGGTCCGCTTTAGTGGGATTGCGGTGTCATCCACCAGTTTGAAAAACAACTCTGCACACAAATTGGCATCAATCAACGCAGCGTGGACTATACGTTGACTGATATCAATACCGTACCGCCTGCACGCGTTATCTTGGCTGATAAATTTATCTAATTTGAATTTTTGCTTCGCCAACTCCATAGCACATGTAACTTCAGAGCATATTTCATTAATCAAATTGGGATAATTGATGCGATTCAGCTCACTATTTAAAAACTGAGTGTCGAATTTAGCATTGTAAATGACGAGGTGAGAGCCAGTTATGAAATTTATGAAGTCCTCAGACACCTCTTTAAAGGTCGGTGCGGCCTTTAATTCTTCATCAGAAATTTTGTGAGTATTAAAAGCTCCCTTGGTAGATTTTTTTCCCTCAGGATTAATTTTGTTATTAAAGACATTACCTGTACTTTTGCCATCCCTATATTCTACGCAGGCTAGGTCAATAATTCGGTGTCCACCTAAATGTGGATTTAAGCCTGTTGTTTCCGTGTCTAAGAAGACAAATCTTGTCATGTTCGCTACCCCTATTTTTAAAATTATAGGGCATTTAGCTAAACTTTATACTATCTAACTGAAAAATAATGACTAATTGTAACGATTTTTATGCGAAAATGGTAAGGATGGATTGTAACTTATTGTTTTATAATAGAAGTTAAAAACAAAAGTCACTGATATTACACCAGTGGCTCCAAGTTCATTCAGTAGCCCTCATTTTATGCGGGGCTTTTTTATGCAAGCTATTTTTAGCTTTGAGCAAATTGGCGTGTTAAGCATTACCAGCTATGCTTATTATAAATAACAACTTTATAAGATTATTATGCAAAACCGTCGGCAATTTTCTCGTATTATGTTCTCTACAGCGGCGCAATTGGAAACGGCTACCTCCCATTATGCATGCACCCTTTTGGATATTTCTTTACATGGTGCGCTTATTACTAAAAGCGATGCCTTTACAGGCAACAAAAATGACGAAGCAATATTACGTTTTACCTTGCCACAAAGCGATATTGAAATAAAAATGCCGGTGGTTATTCGTCATATCGAAGAAAATCATATTGGTCTTAAATGTCATAACATTGATATAAACAGCATTACGCATTTAAAGCGCTTGGTTGAACTAAACCTTGCTGATGAAACATTATTACACCGTGAGCTTGAAACGCTTATTTACCAAACATAAATAGACGCACTGCGTGAAGTTGATTACCATAACCAAAAATAATTAAACGACGCAGATATGAGTTTAAATCCCAATCTACCTTTAGTTTATCATCCTAATTACTCGTTTAGTTTTGATCCCAAACACCGCTTTGTAATGAGTAAATTTGCGCTGCTATACCAGCATGTTAAAACCCTTGGGCTTGCTGGCAGCAATATCATAGAGCCACCACATGGTCGTGTTGAAGAGTTAGAAATAGTGCACTGTGAAAACTATATTCACGATTTATGGCATAACCGCCTAGATGAAAAAGCCATGCGCCGTATAGGCCTACCTTGGTCACAAGCACTAATGAACCGCACATTTACCGCACCATTAGGGACACTGCAAACCGCGCGTTTAGCACTTAAAAATGGGCTTGCGTGTCATTTAGCGGGCGGCACTCACCATGCCCATAGTGATTTTGGTTCGGGTTTTTGCATGGTGAACGATTTAGCTTTTACCGCACAAACGTTAATTCAAAACCGTGAAGTAACCAACGTACTGATTTTTGATTTAGATGTTCACCAAGGTGATGGCACGGCAGCCATGCTGGCTCATCAACCTTATGCGTTTACCTGTTCAATACACTGTGAGAAAAACTTCCCGTTTAGAAAGTCCCCTAGCGATTTAGATATTGGTTTAGCCAATAATATGCAAGACGCTGAATACATAGGTATTGTTGACGATACCCTGCAATTTTTATTACACGAGCTTAACCCAGATCTGGTTTTATACGATGCTGGCGTTGATATTTGGCAAGAAGATGGCTTAGGTAAACTGGATATTAGTTGGCAAGGAATAGAAAAGCGCGACCACATAGTGCTTAAACGCTGCCTTGCAAATAATACCCCGGTGGCCACTGTAATTGGCGGTGGTTATGACAGAGATCATCAGCGACTAGCACAGCGCCACGGCATTGTTATTGAGCAAGCGGCTAGTTTTTAATTATATTTTTAACTGACTCGGCGTAATGCCGGTCCAACGCTTAAAAGCGCGGCGAAAATTAGGAATATCATAAAATGCTAATCGCATCGCGACTTGTTCATTGCCTTGCTGGCACACCCCCAGTAAATGCAGTGCTTTAAGTTTATTTTGCTCATCTTGTAATTGCGAATAGCTAACACCATGTTGTTTTAACTTACGTTTAAACGTAGCAGGGCTCATAGCAAAGTGCTCAGCACTGTTAGCAAGGCTGTTGTTTTTATCACGGTAAATGCGCTGGCACACAGCCTCAACAAAAGACTGTGATACATTCTTATTTAACTCACTTTGCGCTATGCACTGCTGCCAGCGCAATGGACTCGACTCTCGGTTTGGGCACTTAAGCAGTTGTTTATCAAAATGCCAACGGGTATAGGGTTGTTCAAATCGTACCCGTAAACCTAAATGCTGCTCATACTCTTGAATATGCCGCGGGCGTTTACAAGTAAAATCAAAATAACAGTGCGGGTAGTGATCTCTCACTCTTTTTAGTAAGCTCATTAGCGCAGCGCTGTATATTTCAAAACAATAATTTTTTAAAGGCTCGTCCATACCTACATTCGGTTGCAAGTACAGATAGAAATCATTTTGGAAAATATGCTTACGAGTAAAAAATAAGGGGGCAAGCATCGCTTGTATTTTATGTAATTGCTTTAAAGAGGCACCTAGTGTGGGGCCTAAACGCACACTTTGCATTGCTGGGCTAAAGTCATTAACCAATTGATGACCCAGTAAAAAGCCACTATCATTACTCTTCATTAAGGCTTTAAACTGGCTAATTAAAGCCAATAACTGCAATAAACTAAAGCGCTGTGATAGATCATATAAATCTTGCTCAAAAATACCCGTACCACGCAGCAATTTATGCAGCGGGATCCCTCGTCCTTGAGCAAGCTCCACCAGCGCAGTGATCATTCCCTCCGCGCTGAGGTATTTATCATCTAGGCTAATATACTGCTGCACCTACAAGGGCCTTTTCTTTTTGTAATTGTTGATGTAACTGACTGGTTTGCTGCACTGGATCTTGCGCTAAATCCATTGCCATGGTGGCGGTTAAAATATGCTGAAACTGTGCGCCTTTGCTTTTTGCGACTTTAAAAGCACAATGGTTAAGCGCCGCTTTCATTTGCGCTAGTAATTCTTTGGCTTGGCTTTGGCTGGTATTCGGCATAAGCACAATAAAACAATCGCCAGCATAGCGACAAAGCACATCATTCAAACGGCAATTCATTACTAGTAAATCACTAATTTCTCTTAGTAACCTATCACCTTCACTAAAACCAAACTGCGCATTAAACTTTGCAAAATCACGAATATCAATAACACCTAAAGTGCCGCCTTGCTGCTCTGTTTGTTGTTGCTGCATGAGTGAATGTAAGTAGTTAACTCGGTATAACCCTGTTACCGGACAGACTTTTTCATGCTCTCGCAGATGCGCTTCACGACGACGCAATTGACGATTTAAAACAAATTGCTCTTGATGCCAATAATAAAGCCCTGCGCTGGTAAGCGACATACCAAGCGGCGCTGGTAGTGACTCAAACCAGGTGAGCCATAATTGTGAAGGTTGCTTTAACCACTCATCGAGTAAATCGAGTGTGGCTGAGAACATAAACAAACCTAAACCTAACACTAATAAGGTAGTTACTTTGCCTGGCGGGCGTGAAATAAGTAACGCAACTATCCAGCTGAGTGTCATCAACACAATACCGCCTTCACCAACAATATCGAGCCACGCAATTTCTTGCCATTGCTTAAGTTCGCCAAAGTAAGCGCATATTGCTACAGCAATAACTAACAATAAAATGATGGTGTTGGTTAATTTTGCATGGTTGGTAAATGGGTTATATCGCATTAGGGTGGCTTCTTTAGTCTATGTTGGTCTGCATGCTAGCTTAGTCATGCTGTGTTTGTCAGGGTCATATTGGCTCATTGATATGACATTGAGATTAAAATTTATAGGTATTTAACCTAGTAATAACCATTTTTAGTGCGCTGAAGCCGTGTTTAAACAGCTCAAATGTCTGTTTGAAAAGTACTAAGTTGGCGTTTTGTCAGGAATTAACGGTAAAACTGTCACATTAGCGTCATTAACTTTTTTTAGTTTGCTCACCAAACCAAGGACAACCGGAGCAAATCAATGAAACAATTTAAGTTAAATGCTGTTGTAGCGGCATTAGCACTGAGCCAATTTAGTGTTAGCGTGAATGCAGAGGAACAAACATCGCCAAGAGAACCTGAAGTAAAGGTTTCTGAAGAGCTTGTGGTATACGGCGAGATTGGTTATCGCAACCGCTCGCAAGAACTAGCGCCCACGCTTGAATACTCACAAGAATACTTTCAACGTTTTGAACCACTCACCGCCGGTGATGCACTAAAGCGTGTTCCTAGTGTGACTTTTTTATCTGACGTACTGGAATCTGACGGCGCACGTATGCGCGGCTTAAGCCCTGCTTACACAAAAGTACTTATTAATGGTGAGGAAGTTCCGGGCGCAGGTGCTGATCGCTCATTTTTTGTTGACCGTATTCCAGCAGAATTAATCGAGCGCGTAGAAATAATTCGTTCATCAAGTGCCAACCGCTCTGCCGATGCCATAGCAGGCACACTTAACATTGTACTTCGTGATGGCTACAGCATAGACGGCGGTTACATTCGCGCTGGTGGTTTACGCTATGATGATGGCGAACTAAAAGAAAGCTTTGCGGGCGTTTACGGTACTGAGTTTGCAGGTGGGCGTTTACTCGTAGGTGCCAATTTACAAGGTCGTTATAACCCAAAACAAAAATCAAGCAGACGTTATGGCGATAGCCCTGAAAATAACCCTAATTACGCAACAGACGATTTTGATAACCGTGAAGATCAATCTGATACCCGAGATGGCGATGACACCTCATTAAATGCCAGCTTTGAAAAGGTATTTGATAACGGCGGCAAGTTTGATATTAGTGCTATGTGGGTTGATACCGACCGCACCGAAGACGAGCGTTCTTTTGAATATGATGATGCATCTACAACCTCAGGATTGCTTGTTGAAGGGGGCAACTTGCTCTCAGATAACGCAAACGTCGCTTATATTGATCAAACAAACTACAACATTAACTCAGGTTATGAATTACCGTTATTAGGCGGTACCAGCAAATTTAAAGTAGGCTATGCCAGCTTTGAAGAGTCAGTTTACGAGCAAGAAGTTGAGCTTGATACATCTGAGCTCCCAATGGTTTTTGAGGAAGCAGAAGAAACCGTTGATATTGACGATAAAGAATGGTCATTACAATGGCAGCACAGCTTACTGCTAGGTGACTCGAAAGAAGTTCAGTTTGGTGCTTTTGTGCAAGGCAAAGAACGCGACACAGCTATTTTTGTCGCTGAAGATGAAAGTGAGCAAACACGTACTGGCTGGGATCAATTTAGCCAGACGCCAATGTCGTTAGCGCAATTTAACAATGAATTTGAAGCAGTAGACGGAGGCGTTAATACGCTTGAAGAAGACCGCTTTGACTTATTTGCATTAATCAAACACAAAGCTGATGTGTTCTCATGGGAGATGGGTGTGCGCTGGGAGTCAACTGACTCAAGTATTACCGATACCAATGAAGGCGTTACAGCCAAAAATGAATATGACTTTTTCTTACCGTCGGCTCACTTTCGTTACAGCATCAGTGATAACGGACGAGTCAGCGCCTCTGTTGCTCGCAGCTTACGTCGCCCTGACTTTGACTACATGACCCCCGCCCTACTTGAAGAAGAGCTCGCTGATAATGACTTTTTAGGTAACCCAAACCTTAAGCCAGAATCTTCTTGGGGTATCGATTTGGGTTATGAATACCGTTTAGGTAAAAGTGGTGTTGTTGGTGTAAACGTATTTTACCGTAACGTTAGCGACCTGATTGAAATTGCCAGTACCGGTGTTGAAGGCTCTGAAGGTGAAGGCACATTTGTACTGCAACCACAAAATACTGGTGATGGCACAGTTCAAGGTGTTGAGTTTGATTTATCAACTCCTCTAAGCGCCTTGAACATGCCTAATACTGGAATCTTCTTAAATTACTCTTGGCTCGACAGTGAAGTTGAAGACAGTTTTGGCAAGCGCAAATTTAACGACCAATCAGATTATGTTTATAACGTAGGCTTTATCCAAGATTTACCAACCCTTCGTGCATCATTTGGTGCAACGTACCGTAATCAAGGTGATGCATACGGACGCTTTATCGGTGAAGAAGTGACAACCTCTTACGGTGCTGATTTAGAGCTTTTCGTTGAAAAACGCTGGGAAGACGTAACACTTCGCCTAGTTGGTTCAAACCTACTTGATGCCAGTAAAGATGAAGTTTTCAACAAGTTTGACTCGCTTGATGATCAAAATAATCGTGACTTTGATGAGTACGAGCTTGAATCTGAAGAAGCAGGTCCTGTGATTCAAGTAATGCTACGTTACGCATTTTAATCACACGTATTGTCATTTTAAGCACGTAATGGCAAACCATCGCGTGCTTTTTTGGAGTTAGAACATGTTTAAATTGTCTTTCATAATGGCCGCGCTACTGTGCTCATCATCGCTTAGTGCAAAAGAGCCTGTTATTTATAAAGATGCGCTATACCAGCAACAAAAAATAGCCAAGTTAACTACGTTGCCTAATAGCCTTAACTTTATGGTTATTGGTGATTGGGGACACAACGGCCACTTTTATCAAAAAGAAGTGGCCCATCAGCTAGAAATTGCCATGTACCAAACCGATGCAGATTTTGTTGTCTCGACCGGCGATAACTTTTACCCAAATGGTGTGGCAAGTGTGAACGATCCTCTTTGGCAATCAGCCTATGAGAATATATACCACGGCCCGCACACATTTGAAGATTGGTATGTTGTGTTAGGTAATCACGATTACTTGGGTAATGCTCAAGCACAAATTGACTACACAGCAAAAAGTCAGCGCTGGCAATTACCAGCAAGGTACTACAGTAAAACATTTGCGCTTGAAAACAACGAGCAAGTGTTAATGGTTTTTTTAGATACCAACCCGATTCAGCCTGAATATAAAACCCGTGAAAAATACCGCTCAACCCAAGGTCAAAGCTATCAAACACAATTGGCATGGCTTGAAACCCAACTAGCTGGCAGTAACGCAAAATGGAAAATTGTTGTTGGCCATCACCCGCTTTATTCAAGTGGTAAACGCTTTGGCCGCAACCAAGGTCTTCGCGACATTTTAGAACCTATTTTAGAACGCCATAACGTGCACGCTTATATCGCAGGGCACGAGCACGACTTGCAATACAATCAACCAAAAAATAGCAAGGTGGCTCACTTTGTCTCTGGTGGTGGCAGTGAAGCACGGTTTGTAAAACAACGTGAATTTACCCGCTACGCAGAAGCAACACCGGGCTTTTTAAGTATCTCTATCAATGGCGAAACTCTCAGTGTAAGCGCGATAAATCACCTTGGTGAAGTACGTTTTAGCACTGAAAAGCACCTAGATAAGTAAAGGATAAAATAATGAACTTTAAACTAAATACAATTTCAGCTGTGCTTGGCAGTGCACTTCTATTGACTACTATAAGCGGCTGTACACGTAATAACGATACCCAAAATAATGCAGCAGTTACAAAACCATATATTGAAAAAACAGACATTGAAACCAAATTATTCGGCCCACAACAAAACATGCAAGGCTCACAAGCTGCTGCACTTGGTAATAATCAATGGCTAATGGCGAGCGAAAGCCAAGGCTTATTACTTGCCGATAACGAAAAAAGCAGTGTGCTGCTCGCCGGTAACTTTGAGTCAATTTCACTGAAAAAAATAGCAGCGCAGCAATTTTTATTGGCAACTCTAGATAACAACCAAGATAATGTGGTTATTTTTAAGCTTATAAAAAATGGCCAAACTTGGCAGCTAAATGAACTCACTCGTATTAGTCCGCCTCAAGCTCAGCCTAATGCCGTGTGTTTATTTAAAAACAGCAATACCGAGACTGTATCAGCGTTTGTGCCAGATGTTCGCGGCCTGATCAGCGAAACGGTTATATATGATTTAGCCACTAACCAAGCTAAAAATATCGCAGTACGTGAGTTCTCTGCAGTCACAGAGGCTTCAGGTTGTGCAGTAAATGACGACACAAAAACCCTGTATGTGGGTGAGGCAAAGTTAGGTGTGTGGGCCATTAACGCGGATGCAGAATCTGATGCCAATAAGCAGCCTGTGGCTTTGGTACAACCCTACGGCGAATTAAACAGTGAAATTGGGGCCCTATCGGTATCACAAGACGGTACATTATGGCTCAGTGCCACTGATGGTAATGTGGTTTATGCTTACCAAGCTCAAACAGACAAGCTAAGCCAATGGTCACTGGCAGGTGAGCCCACAATAGAGTCTGTTGCAGCGAGCTTTATTAATGACAATCAAGCCCAGCTGGTTTTAATTGATGATGAAACAGGCGCTTACATTCAAGCAAACATTAACTACACAGCGCAAACAGCGACTTCACAAAACAATGTCGCGATGACTCACCTTCATGCCAGCGCACAAACAACACCGGTTGCAGCATTTGGTGATGCAGCAGATGATCCGGCTATTTGGATAAATGAGCAAGACGCTAAAAACAGCTTAATTTTAGGCACTGATAAACGTCGCGGCTTGATGGTTTATGACCTTGCTGGCAACAAAGTACAATCGCTAAATATAGGGCGTTTAAATAATGTTGATGTGCGTCAACATCAAGGTATAAACAACGAAACTCACACTTGGATCACAGCCAGTAACCGTACTCTTAATAGCATTAGCGTATTTACTGTCGATAGTGATAACCAAGTAAACCATGTAACAGAAATAGCGACTAACCTACCTGAGATTTACGGTATGTGTATGTATTCCTCTGAGTCTGGCTATTACGTGTTTGTTAATGATAAATCAGGTTTATTTCAGCAGTATAAACTCACCGGTGAGCAAAGTAATTTAAGTGGTGAACTGGTTAGAGAGTTTACTCTACCAAGCCAACCTGAAGGCTGTAGTGCTGATGATAATCTAGGCCAACTATTTGCAGGTGAAGAAGATGCAGGCATTTGGTATATCGGTGCAGAGCCTACCGCTGGTAACAAAGCAATAAAGCTACAAAGTGTTAATGAGCAACTGGTGGCAGATGTTGAAGGTATGGAAATTTATCATGCTAATGATGCTCGCTATTTAGTAGTATCAAGCCAAGGCGATAATAGCTATGTGCTTTATAAAATCTCAGATGACAAAGAGCCTAGTCTAAGCTTTGCAGGTAAGTTTAATGTAATTGCAAACCTAGATAAAGGCATTGATGGCGTAGGTGAAACTGACGGTTTAACCGTTACAGCAACGGCTTTGCCAGGTTACCCCGAAGGCATGCTTATAGTACAAGATGGCTACAATCGCATGCCTCTACAACCACAAAACTTTAAAATTATTGACTGGCGCGAAGTGAAAAAAGCAATTAGATAATAGCTAACCCAAAATGTACTGATACACACTAAAGCTTTAGTGTGTATCACGTTTAAGCTTTACTAAAATATGAATGAAGATAATTATGTATAAATGTATACTACACTTTATATCTATAAATTAATTGAGGTTATTATGCGGCTACCCTACTTCGTATATTTATTTATCAGCATTATATTTTGTACCAGCTCGCTTGTTAATGCCGAAGAGCCACCAGAACTTCCGCCATTGAACCCCAAGTATGAAGCAGAGCATGCTATGGTGTTGGTTAATAAAGGTTCAAGTGTATACGCGATTAACATTCCAAGCTTTGAGCTTCCTTATGATGTGCATGTTATGTACAAGGTAGATGTATCTGATATTCCATTTTTAAATTTAGTACGCGATGCTGAGTTAGTTACAGTAAAATCAAAGCCGTTTAATATTCAACGCTTAATGCGAGGCGAAGAAGTCGCGATTACCGCAGATGTGTATCTTGGAGATTTTAGACAAGGAGGTAGCTTAGTTTACAGTGATAAATTAATAGAGCTTAGCGAGCAGTTATTTACTCGTGAGTTAACTGATTTAAGCCCAGCATCAAAATGGCAACAGTACGATATGGTTACGCTAAAAAATAACGAGCGTATTTATATTCACCAAATAACTCAGCCACCAAGCTATCATCATATAATGTTTGTTAATTTAAGTGGTGCCTGTTTACAAAAGTTTCGCACCTCAACTGAAGTGCCCTCTGCTGATGAGCTCAATTATAAGTTTATAAATTGTGGCACATTGAAACCCATGTTTTATGATGCTGAAAGCTTAAGTAAATAATTTAGCTTTGTTTTAGGGACGAAAAAAGGCTCCTCGCAATGCTCAGAGCCTTTGGTTAACTTTGGGAATTAACTCGGTTCACTGATCAGATAAGATCAGTTTAGCGCCACTAATTGTGGCGCAATTGTTTGATAATCTACCGCCATCGCAATACTCAAAGCGGTAATATTAATAATAGAAAACGCAAACACTTGGCGTGCCCAACGGGTAGTATCTATGTTGTAGCGGTATCCTCTAAGTGCCATGAGTAACCACCAAAAACTCGTAATACAGGCAACGGCCATAAAGGCAGCACCGGTATAACCACTAATTGGCAATAGCATCACCACTAAAGCATATACCGCAATATAAAGCACAATATGGCGCTTAGCTTTATTAACACCTTGCGCCACGGGCAATACTGGAATATTAGCGGCTTGGTAATCTTTAAAGCGAAAAATAGCAATCGCATATGAGTGCGGCATTTGCCACAAACTAAACATCACCAGCAGTATTAATGCACCCATATCGAACACACCCGTAACGGCGCAATAGCCAACAACAGGAGGAACTGCGCCCGACAGACTACCAATAAAGGTGCCGTAAACAGAGTTGCGTTTCATGTAGAGGCTGTACACGCCGACATAAATCACATAGCCAAAGGCGGCAAAAAATACCGCTGCTTGAGTGGTAAAGCCGATTAATAAGCCAAAGCCAATTAGCCCTAATAACACGCCATGGCTTAAAGCGGCTTTTGCAGACATTTCGCCCGTTACAGTTACACGTGAGCGAGTACGCGCCATAGCAACATCAATGTCTCTATCTATAACATTGTTTATGGCACATCCCGATGCAACAACAAGCGATAAACCAACCAAGGTAACCAACATTAACCATGGGTCTATATCACCGCGGGCGGCAAGTAAAAAACCACCGGCAACGCTGATCAAATTCCCCATAATAATACCTGGCTTAGTAACAGCTAAATAACGGCGAAACATCTGAAACCTCTAATACATCATCATTGCGTTTGATTCATAAATGATCCAAACAGACAGTCCAACCACCATGACGATGATCAACGCGCTAAACAAGAAGGTAAAGGTATTCGCTTTGCCTTCATCAGTGGTGAAATTAAGGTGTAAAAAGTATTTTAAATGCACCCAAATTTGCACGATTGCAAAAGTAACGATACTCCAAAGCGTGGTGACTTTTGAAAAATCGCCCTCCATCACCATCCAAAATGGAATGGCCGTTAAAATCACTGACAAGACAAAACCAATAAGATAGGTTTTAACACTGCCATGCGACTGATCATGATGTTGGCTTTGCATTTGCGCTAAAGCATGCGTTTCGCTATGGCTCATTACATTGCTCCCATTAAATAAACAACGGTAAATACACAAATCCACACAATATCTAAAAAGTGCCAAAATAAGCTTAAGCAACTTAAGCGCGTGACGGTTTGTTTACCTAAACCGCGCTTGATCACTTCTATCATCATTATGCTCATCCAAATAAGGCCTGCAGTTACATGTAAACCATGCAAACCCACTAATGAGAAAAACGATGTTAAAAAAGCACTTTGCTGTGGGCCATTGCCATGAATAATTAAATGATGGAACTCATAAATTTCCATGCCAATAAACACCGCGCCTAAACAAAAAGTAACCGCGAGCCAACCAAGCGTCAGCGTCTTTTTTTGCCCTTGAGCGGCAATCATGGCAAAACCAAAAGTGATACTACTAATAAGTAGCGCCGCAGTTTCTACGGCAACAAAATCAAGCTCAAAAATATCTTTGCCCGATACACCACCTGCGGTGTTCATATAAAGCACTGCGTAGGTTGCAAAAAATGAGGCAAATAAAAGGCAATCGGTCATTAAATAAAGCCAAAAGCCAAAGATTGTATCGTCAGAGGTATCGTGATGCTCATGCGTATGACTTACGCTATGAGGCTCTAAATTTACATGGCCTTTAGTTGCAGATAACGTACTCATGCGCTTACCTCCTTCGTATTACTGGCAATATGCGCGCCTTCAATTTGTAATATTTCATCGTTTTGCACGTAGTAATCTACATCGCTGGTGTAAGCGCGGTTAATAAATAGCGCAATTGCACCAATAAAACCAAGCCCTGCTAGCCACCAAATATGCCAGATCATGGCAAAACAAAACGCCGTTAAACTCGCTGCAATAAGCACACCCGATGCCGTATTTTTTGGCATATGAATTGGGCTATAGCTAGATTTACCTTGATAAGCTAGGCCTTTTTCTTTCATATCAGTCCATGTATCAATATCATCAACATGCGGGATTTCAGCAAAGTTATAGTACTGCGGCGGTGATGACGTTGACCATTCAAGGGTGTGACCGTTCCAAGGATCGCCGGTGGTATCATCAAGCGCTTCGCGGTTTTTAAAGCTCACATAAAGCTGAATAACTTGGCAAATAATACCGAACATAATAATCACGGCACCCACTGCAGCAATATAAAGCCAGATATTCCAATCAGGATTATTAGAGTGATTTAAGCGACGTGTCATACCTAAAAAACCGAGTACATACAATGGCATAAAGGCTACGAAGAAACCGATTAACCAACACCAAAATGATGCTTTACCCCAACGCTCATCGAGCTTAAAGCCCATTGCTTTTGGAAACCAAAAAACAAAGCCAGCTAAGTAGCCAAATACTGCGCCACCAATAATGGTGTTATGAAAATGAGCGATTAAGAATAAGCTGTTATGCAATACATAATCGGCACCAGGGATTGCTAGTAATACCCCCGTCATACCACCAATACTGAAGGTAACCATAAAACCAAGCGTCCACAGTACGGGCACTGTAATGCGCAAACGGCCACGGTAAATAGTAAACAACCAACTAAATAACTTAACCCCAGTAGGCACAGCTATGACCATGGTCATTACTCCAAAAAAGGCATTTACATTGGCGCTTGAACCCATAGTAAAGAAGTGGTGTAACCATACAATAAAGCCAAGAATAGAAATGGCACCGCTGGCATATACCATCGATTTATAACCAAATAAACGTTTACCAGTGAAGGTCGACACTATTTCAGAGAAGATACCAAAAGCTGGTAATACTAAAATGTATACCTCTGGGTGACCCCATGCCCAAAACAGGTTGATATACATCATGGCGTTACCGCCTGCTTCATTAGTGAAGAAGTGGAAATCTAAATAACGGTCTAGCGTTAGCATGGCAAGCACTGCGGTTAAAATTGGAAATGATGCCGCAATTAAGATATTTGCCCACGTACATGCCCATGTGAAAATTGGCATTTTCATCAGTGTCATACCAGAGGCACGCATTTTAAATACTGTCACTAGGAAGTTAACAGCGGTTAATAGCGTACCGAGCCCCGATATTTGCAAGGCCCAAATATAATAATCGACCCCCACCCCAGGGCTAAAGGTCAACTCCGACAATGGTGGGTAAGCAACCCAGCCTGTTTTAGCAAACTCACCAAATATAAGTGATAAATTTATTAAAATGGCGCCACTGGCAGTAAACCAAAAACTTAAATTATTTAAAAATGGAAAAGCCACATCGCGAGCACCAATTTGCAGTGGTACAACAATATTCATTAAACCAATCATAAATGGCATTGCCATAAAGATGATCATAATAACGCCATGGGCGGTGAATATTTGGTCGTAATGTTCTGGCGGCAGATAACCTGGCGCCCCACTGGTAGCAAGCGCTAACTGCGCACGCATCATAATGGCATCAGAAAAACCACGAAACAGCATGATTAGCGCTAATAAAATGTACATAACGCCTAAGCGTTTATGATCAACCGAGGTGATCCAGTCACGCCAAAGCACCCCCCATTTTTTATATTTTGTTATGAGTCCAGCTATAATAAGCCCGACAACAGCAATCACCGCCATGGTAACCATGATAATAGGTTCATGAAACGGAATTGCATCTATAGATAATTTACCTAAAAACGACATGATTATTCCTCGCCTTGGCTGTGTGATGATGGCATTGAATGATTACCCATTGCTTGATGCTCATTACTCATCTGCTGATGTTTACCCATGACATGATGTTTTTTATTCATATCGCCATGCGCCTGCATGTATTTCATCACTATGGTATGGAATAAACCGTCATCAACCTTGCCATAGTAAGCGACGGGATTGTTTTCACTTGCTTTTGCAAGCTCAACATAATTGGCATGAGTAAGGCTATTAGCGTTGGTTTTAACCTGTTCAACCCACTGGTTAAAGTCAGCTTTTGTTGGCGTTGCGATGGCATTAAATTTCATACCAGTAAAACCCGCACCACTGTAATTAGCCGAAAAGCCTTTAAACGTGCCTGGCTCATTAGCAATTAAATGCAGCTTAGTTTCCATGCCCGCCATTGAGTAAATTTGGCTACCTAGTTGAGGAATGAAAAACGAGTTCATGGTACTTTCTGATGTGATTTTGTATTCAACCGGAACATTAGCAGGAAATACCAATTCGTTTACCGTAGCAATACCTTGATCAGGATAAATAAATAGCCACTTCCAATTAAGTGACACCACTTCAACAGTTAAGTGTTCACCTTTACCCTCTATCGGTTTATAAGGGTCAAGCTCTTGCGTTGACTGCCAGGTGATCACACCTAAAATAACAACAATAACAATAGGAACCGCCCATACAACAGCCTCAATCTTATTAGAGTGAGCCCATTTTGGTGCGTAAATTTCATGGTTTTGTGTGTCTCTGTATTTCCAAGCAAAATATAAAGTCATCACAATAACGGGGATCACAACTAACAACATAAGCACAGTGGCGATGATGATCAGATTTTTCTCATCAATACCTATCTGCCCTTTTGGGTCGAGTACCCCGCCATTACAGCCTGATAAAATCAGCGCCATACTAGCTAAAGCAATATTAAAAAGGTTACGAATTAACAAGGGACTATCCTAAAACCTAAAGAGTTTTTATTAGCTGCCAAAAATATTTAGCAACGATATTTGATAAAAACCCAAGTTAATTAAGATTGAATTACAAATAATGCAGAGCGAATGCAAGCATGAAGTATTGACCACTGGCTTAATAAAAAACACCTAGCAGAACCAACCCAGCTTTTTTTAAACACATTAATATAACGCAATAAAAAATTAACTTGGGTGAGGTGTGGTTGGCTGAGAGTGTGTAAAAACACTAAGCTACAATGAAAGTAATCGTTATTTACAGCAAGAATAAATAATTAGATACCACAGGTGTAACCTATACCCATAAAAATTAATGAGTAAACAGACAACCTGTAAAGCTAGGTGGAGCACGACAACCATGTGCAGCTTGCACGGGTTGCTGAACTTTAGCCTCGCTAAAAGCAAAGGCTGCTTTACGGAGGATTATTCCAGCACGACGCGCTGGAAACATGTGGAACAATAGCCAACAAAGGCCAATAAGTAACTGACACGATAAGATAGGATGAGCTAAAAATTCGGCAATTGTCAGTAATAATGGCTCTATAAAAAAGCCATCACTGACCAATGCTTCAAGCCTAAAGGCATCCTCGATAGCGCCACTAAGCAACATAACGGCATTAAAAACTAATAATGTTACAGCCACACTCACGCCTCTTTTCGCTTTATTAAAGCGCTCATGCAACACTGACTTACCTAAGGTAAGCAAAGTGCTGGTATGAAACAAAGAAAATGAGTTCAAAAACATTAACCTATTAAAATGACTAATAACAAAATTAGGTATACACCGTGGCAACAAAAACAAGTTGCAGCCGTAAAGCCTTATACAGTGACATGAAATACAGTCTCAACGCATTAGCACTATTTTGCTAAGCTAGATTTGATCCGCATCAATAGAACTTTCAAAACTTACTGAAAGTTCGGGCATGAGTATAACAAAGAGAATTTTCTGTTCAAGATAAAAACACGATTATTTTATTGCCTGAAGATTTATTTATGGCGATATAAATAAAAAACCTCCCGTAGTGAGCTACGAGAGGTTTTTTGTTTAAACAGAAATAAATCTATTTAAAGAATTTGGTTTTCTTTCCATACTTGCTCTTTGGCTAGACGCTTTTTGCGTTTATCACATGGATCATCGCAATCACATGCTTTATCAATACCTACAGAGCCTAGGCCTCCGCAGCTACTCGCCATCGATTTTCTTTGTACTATCATGCCTATCGCCATTGCAGCGACAATTAAAATAAGTAAGCCAAAGGTTAGAAAAAAAAGTGACATTGCTTAGCCCCTATTGTTCAGCAATAAAATGAGCCCAAACATCATATCTGAGCTCATTGCATTATATACCCTCATGATAAGGATATAAACCTAAAGACTATAAATAAGGCTTAAACGCAGGGCTTGAATAGGTGACTAACCCCTGTGCCGATTTCGCAATTAGATACACAGGTAAATCATGCTGCTGCGCATAACGTTGTGCCTTTTCCATGCCCATTACCGTTAAAGCAGTCGCTAAACCGTCCGCCGTCATTGCGCTTGGGTGTAAAACTGTAACAGAGACTAAGTCGTGCTTAATCGGCATGCCTGACATTGGATCAATGAGATGCGTATAGGTTTCGCCATCCATAGTATAAAATATTCTATAGTCGCCTGAGGTGGCAATGCCATTATTACCCGGTGTTAATACGCGGTGTACTTTGCGCTCGCCCGGATTTGCATCAGGTTGTTCGATTGCTATTCGCCATGCTTGATTGTCTGGTTTTGTACCAGCAATACGTAGCTCCCCGCCAATCTCAACCATGTAATCTGTAATGCCTTTGCTTTGCAATAGCTCAGCCACTTTATCAATACCGTAGCCTTTTGCTGTAGCTGAAAACGACAACTCTAAATCAGCAACTGTTTTAGCTAACCCTTGCTCATTAAGGACCAGCTTATCTATACCAATGTTACTGACCATATTTGCCAGTGCTTCATCCGTTGGGCGCTTTGTTGGTTTTTTATCAGGACCAAACCCCCATAAATCAATTAGCGGTCCCATAGTCACATCGAGTGTTTTAGTTGAATCACCAATTCGTATAGATTCTGCAATAACCGCTCTAAAATCATCACTAATTGGCATTACTTGATTAGCACCTAAACGGTTAAAGATGTTTATTTCTGAATCCTCAATATAGGTCGACATAGACTGGTTAATATCAACTAAAACCGCATCTATTTCTGCTTGTACTGCTTGAGGGTCCACTTGATCAGCGTAAAACTTGATGTGGTAAGTTGTCCCCATCGTTTTACCTTCAAGGTAAGCTTCTTCGTTGTGTTGTGAATTGCCACAACCGGTAATAAGTAACGTGGATATGATTAAAAATAAGGCTACCACGCCTTTAACTGTGCTTAATCGATTCATAATAGCCTACTTATAAAGGTTAAATAGAGTATCAACTAAAATCAGCGGTAAAGCCAAACTCAGTCAGTTGATATAAAAAAGCCTCATAACACTTAGTGCTATGAGGCTGGTATTTTAACTAAATTTATTTAGTTTGGGTATTAGCCACCGAAATCATCTAATAAGATGTTTTCGTCTTCTACACCTAAATCTTTAAGCATAGAGATAACTGCCGCATTCATCATTGGAGGACCACACATGTAGAACTCACAATCTTCAGGCGCTTCGTGATCTTTAAGATAGTTCTCAAATAACACGTTATGGATAAAGCCTGTGTAGCCTTCCCAGTTATCTTCTGGTTGCGGATCTGAAAGCGCTGTGTGCCAAACGAAGTTTTCGTTTTGCTCAGCTAGGCCGTCAAAATCTTCAACATAGAACATTTCACGCTTAGAACGCGCACCATACCAGAAACTAATTTTACGCTTAGAGTTTAAACGCTTAAGTTGGTCAAAGATATGTGAACGCATTGGTGCCATACCTGCACCACCACCTACGAATACCATTTCAGCGTCTGTGTCTTTAGCGAAGAACTCACCAAATGGACCAGAAATAGTTACTTTATCGCCTTCTTTAAGTGACCAAATATACGAAGACATTTTACCACATGGTAGGCTCAAGTTTCTTGGCGGCGGCGTAGCGATACGCACGTTAAGCATAATAATGCCTTCTTCTTCTGGGTAGTTAGCCATTGAGTAAGCACGAATTGTTTCTTCGTCTACTTTTGACTCCAGGTCGAAGAAACCAAAATGGTTCCAATCGCCACGATACTCTTCAGGAATATCGAAATCAGCGTATTTAACATGGTGAGCTGGCGCTTCGATTTGGATGTAACCACCCGCACGGAACGGCACTGACTCGCCATCTGGAATTTGTAGCTTAAGTTCTTTGATGAACGTTGCTTTGTTATCGTTAGAGATAACTTCACAATCCCATTTTTTAACACCGAAAATTGACTCTTCAAGTTCAATTTCCATGTCATTTTTAACATTAACCTGACACGCTAAACGACAACCTTCACGTGCCTCACCTTTAGAGATGTGGTCAAGTTCAGTTGGCAGAATATCACCGCCACCTTCTTTAATGTGAACGCGACACTGACCACAAGAGCCACCGCCACCACATGCAGAAGATACGAAAATACCTGATTCAGATAGTGCACCTAAAAGCTTACTACCCGCTGATGTTTTAATGGCTTTGTCTGGATCGCCATTAATACCGATGATGATGTCACCGCTTGCAACTAGCTTAGATTTAGCACCAATGATGATTAAAACTAGTATTACAACGATAGCGATGAAAACACCAACGCCTAAGAAAATATCCATGATTGACCTCGCTATTATTACAGTGAAATACCAGAGAATGACATAAAGCCAAGACCCATCAAGCCAACAGTGATAAAGGTAATACCTAGACCACGTAAACCATCTGGTACGTCTGAATACTTCATTTTCTCACGGATACCTGCAAGTAATGTAATTGCAAGCGCCCAACCCACACCAGCGCCAATACCATAAACAACAGACTCGCCGAAGTTATAGTTACGCTCAACCATGAATGATACCGCACCAAAAATTGCACAGTTAACTGTGATTAGTGGTAGGAAAATACCTAATGCGTTGTACAGCGGTGGGAAGAACTTATCTAATGCCATTTCAAGAATTTGCACCAGTGCAGCAATAACACCAATGAACGTTAAGAAACGTAAAAAGCTAAGATCCGCTTCAGGGTAACCAAGCCACTCTAATGCACCCGGTGCAAGTACCGCATGGTAAACCAAGTTATTAACCGGTACTGAAATACCTAATACAACAATAACCGCTACCCCTAGACCAATTGATGTAGTTACTTTTTTAGACACGGCTAAGAAAGTACACATACCTAGGAAGAAAGCTAACGCTAAGTTTTCAATAAAAACGGCTTTTACAAATAAACTAATATAATGTTCCACTTATCGCCCCTTACGCTTTAGCTTCTACTTGATCTTTCTTATAAGTACGAAGTACCCAAATGAATAAACCAATAATGAAGAATGCACTCGGTGGTAAGATCAATAGACCCATAGGCTGGTACCAACCACCATTTTGTACTAATGGAATAATATCAACACCGAATAGTGTTCCCTTACCAAATAGCTCACGAATGAAACCAACAGTAAGTAATACCACTGAGTAGCCTAAACCATTACCAATACCATCTAAGAATGACATAAGTGGTGGCGACTTCATTGCGTACGCTTCAGCACGACCCATTACAATACAGTTAGTAATGATTAGACCAACGAATACTGATAACTCTTTTGCCGTAGCGTAAGAGAAAGCTTGTAGTACTTGGTCAACCACGATTACTAATGATGCAATAATCGTCATCTGTACGATGATACGTACTGATGATGGGATATGGTTACGAATAGTCGAGATAAAAAGGCTAGAGAATGCAGTTACCAAGGTCAATGCGATTGACATGATTAATGCATTTTTTAAGCTAGACGTTACCGCTAGCGCAGAACAAATACCAAGTACTTGTAATGCGATTGGGTTGTTAGCGAAAACTGGACCGAATAGGACCGCCTTCATTTCTTTAGTATCAGCCATTAGTTCAATGCTCCTTTACGTACTTTCGCAAGGAAAGGGCCAAAGCCATTTTCGCCAGTCCAAAAGTCAACTGCATGGTCAACACCATTAGACGTTAATGTAGCACCTGAAAGACCGTCGATCTTGTGCTCATCACCGGCTGCAGTCCCTTTAACGATTTGGATTGGTAACTCTTTACCTTCCCACGTTGCAGTCCACTGTGGGTTTTGAATTTCACCACCTAAACCAGGTGTTTCGTTATGTTTGTAGAAAATAATGTCTTTAATAGTTTCGCCATCGCTTTCAAGCGAGATAAAACCGTACATTAAACCCCATAAACCATAACCCTGAATAGGAAGGATGATTGCATCAGTAGAGCCATCGTCTTTTTTAGAGATGTAAACAGGCGCACGTTTGGTAATACGTTGAATACCTGCGATGTCCTTAATCCCATTCTCTTTTAAAGATTTACTTAAATCAGCATCGTATTTGCTTTTTTCAAAGTCGAAATCTTCTACCGGCTCAGCAAACTCACCACTTTGCATATCAACAAAGCGAGTTTCGATTTTAGCTTCAAACGTTTCGGCAACGTTATCAACTTTACCAATACCAGCAGCAGCTAAGATATTACTTTGAATATCTTTTGCTTTATTTGCTTTTTGCAGAGGGCGAAGTTGCACAGACGTTAGCGACACAATAACTGCACACACTAAACATAATGAGACAACAACAGCTAGCGTTTTGCCAATTGATTCGTTATTACTAGACATTACGTGCCAACCTCCGCTTGATATTAGCTTGCACTACAAAGTGATCGAATAAAGGTGCAAACAAGTTAGCAAACAAGATTGCTAGCATGATGCCCTCTGGGTATGCAGGGTTTACTACACGGATCATAACTACCATAAAGCCAATAAGCGCGCCGTATGCTAATTTACCTTTATCGGTAAATGCAGCTGATACAGGGTCAGTTGCCATAAAGAACATACCGAATGCAAAACCACCTAATACCATATGCCAGTACCAAGGCATAGCAAACATAGCATTGGTTTCAGAACCAATAGTATTTAATATTGATGAGGTTACTACCATACCTAGGAATACACCTAGCACGATACGCCAAGACGCGATACGTACATAAATTAGGAATAAACCACCAATAAGCACTGCTAGTGTAGACGTTTCGCCCATAGAACCTTGAATGAAGCCGTAGAACGCATTCCACCACATTTGCATGTTAGCGTAACCTAAGTCACCACCTAACGTACCAGCAAACGCTTGACCAAGCATAGTCGCGCCAGAGAATGAATCTACGGCAGTCCATACTGTGTCACCTGAAATTTGTGCAGGGTATGCGAAGAATAAAAACGCACGACCAGCAAGCGCAGGGTTTAAGAAGTTACGACCTGTACCACCAAATATTTCTTTTGCGATAACTACACCAAAAGTAATACCTAGCGCAACTTGCCATAAAGGAATCGTTGCAGGCAGGATTAATGCAAATAATACTGAGGTTACGAAGAAACCTTCATTTACTTCATGCTTACGCACAGAAGCAAACAATACTTCCCAAAAACCACCGACAATAAAGGTTGTTGCATAAATAGGAAGGAAAAAACATGCTCCGTAGAACATTTTTGCGCCCCAACCAGCATCCACGGTTAACTCACCGCCTAATAACTGGAATAAACCTACTTGCCAAATGTTAGCTAGTTCAAAACCATTACCAAGCGCGATTGCAGCTTGATGACCAATATTGAACATACCAAAGAACATGGCAGGGAACGTCGCCATCCACACTAAAATCATCATGCGTTTTAGGTCAATGTTATCACGAACGTGAGTTGAACCTTTGTTTACGTAACCTGGCGTGTAAAAAATAGTCGCAGCGGCTTCATACAGCGCGTACCATTTCTCATGCTTACCACCTGGTTCAAAATGCGGTTCGATATCTTCTAAGAAAGTTTTTAAGCCCATTTTAGCCTTCCTTCTCGATCGTAGTTAAGCAATCGCGTAGGGCTGCGCCGTACTCGTATTTGCCAGGACAAACGAAGGTGCATAACGCTAAATCTTCTTCATCTAATTCAAGCGCACCTAATGAAATTGCACTATCTAAATCACGAGACAATAAGTCACGTAATAAAAGCGTTGGCAAAATATCAAGTGGCATAACACGCTCATAGCTTCCAAGTGGAACCATGGCACGTTTTGAACCGCCCGTAGACGTTGTCATTTTAAATAAACGACTCGGTGTAAGGTGAGACAAGAATGTACGCGTTACAGAGAATTTATCACTACCTGGTGCAATCCAGCCAAAAAATTCTTTTTCGCGACCTTCAAGTAAAACAGATACTTGAACATGGTAACGACCTAAGAATGCATGAACACCAGACGACGTAGCACCGGCAAGTACAGAACCAGAAATAACACGGTTATCACCGTCTTCTAATTCGCCTGCAACTAAGTCATCAAGTGAAGCACCTAATTGTGTTTTCACTAAACGAGGATTTTTAACGCGTGGACCTGCGAGAGAAACAACACGGTCTGTGTAAATTTCACCAGTAAGGAAAAGGTGACCATACGCAATAACGTCTTGGTAACCAATGTGCCAAACTTGCTTACTAGCAGATACTGGGTCAAGGTAATGGATATGAGTGCCAACAAGGCCAGCCGGATGCACGCCACCAAACTCATGTACTTCTACTTGAGCAATAGGTGAACTAGGAACTTGACTACCTGCTTGCTTACAAACAAATACTTTGCCATCGGTTAAACGTGACACAACAGCCAAACCTGCTTCAAATGCTTTCGCATTTTCAGCAATAATTACTGCAGGATCTGCAGCAAGTGGATTGGTATCGATAGCTGTCACAAAAATAGAGCTCGGATTTGCATCCAACGCTGCTACTTTACTAAATGGACGAGCACGAAGTGCTACCCATTGACCCGATTGGACTAGTACTTCTTTAGCTTTTTCACGATCTAAGCTGTTAAGCTCAGTTTCCGAGAAAGAACCAAAGGTGATTTGCTCACTGCCGTTTACTTCAATAACAACAGATTGCAGAACACGTTTAGCACCGCGATTAATTTCTTTTACTGTACCAGAAGCTGGTGCAGTAAATAATACGCCTGGGTTCTTTTTATCTTCAAAAAGTACCTGGCCTTTTTTGACTTGGTCATCCACACGAACATGCATGGTTGGACGCATACCGATAAACTCTTCACCTAGCACAGCTACACGTTTGACGGCAGAACCATCATGAATAACTTGCTGAGGTGCGCCCTCTAAGGGTAAATCCAGACCTTTTTTTATATTGATCATACGCACTTGCACTACATTAACGGAAAGAAACTGAAAAATCGTACTAACCACGCCGCTATTTGTATTATTGCAAGCTATATAAAATGACTCGCTAAAAATACCAAACAAGCAGCGCAGTAAAACTCCTCACATATTACTTTGATTTTAACATTATTGTGGCTGACTATGCGAGTGTATTTATGAAAATTATACGAGAGAAACGTTTATTTAGTTTTGTAATTAACAATTAATAAAATACAAGCTAGACCAAAGTGGTATATTAGCCAACAATTAGCAAATATTTTTTTAAATCAAAGCTAAAAAACAAAAAAGCCGCACAAGGCGACTTTTTCAAAAATGCGTTATCAGCGACAAGTTAGTCAATCATATTAGCAATAGGTGCAACAGGATTTACATCTTGTTCATAATCAACCGCGTCAATACCAAAACCAAACAAGCGTAAAAATTCATTATGGTAACCAATATAATCGGTTAACTCATCAATTGAGTTTGTATCTACACTATCCCAAATGGCTTGAACGCGAGATTGAACATCATCTTCCAGTTCTTTATAGTTTTGGAATAAATGCCCGCCATCATCAAAGCGAGGTGAATCACCATATAAGTTCTCACTAAATAGCGCATGAATTTGCTCAATGGTGCCTTCATACGTGCCATCAGCCTTCATCACTTTAAATAAGGCAGAAATATAAAGTGGCATGATTGGAATTGCAGAGCTTGCTTGAGTAACAACCGCATTAAGCGATGAAACGTAGGCTTCACCATTTAAATCTTGGGTAGCAGCTTTAATAGCAGCAGTGGCACGGTCTAAATCTTCTTTGGCTTTACCAATTGTTGCATGACCGTAAATTGGCCACGTTAGTTCTTTACCAATATAAGTGTAAGCCGTGGTTTTAAAGTTATCTGCTAATACATCAGCGTCCTTAAGTGCGTCAATCCACATTTCCCAATCTTCGCCACCCATTACTTTAATGGTGTTGTCGATATCGTCTTGGTTTGCCGCTTCAACAGTTACTTCATCAATTTCACGCTTTGACGTATTCAAGTTTTTAGTGGTTACCGCATTACCAATTGGCTTAAGCGTTGAAGAAAACACTTCGCCGGTATTTGGATCAGTACGACGAGGTGACGCTAAGCTGTAAATAATACAGTCAACTTTACCTAATTCAGCTTTAATGGTGTCGATTGCTTTTTGTTTAATTTCGTTAGAAAACGCATCACCATTAATATTTTTTGACCATAAACCTTCAGCTTCAGCGGCTGCTTGAAACGCCGCCGTATTATACCAACCCGCAGAGCCTGTTTTACGCTCAGTGCCTTCTTTTTCAAAGAACACACCTAATGTTTTAGCGCCACCACCAAATGCAGCGGTAATGCGAGACGCTAGGCCATAACCTGTAGACGCACCAATAACTAATACATTTTTAGGTGCATTTTTTAACGCCCCTTGCTGCTTAACATAATTAATTTGTTCTTGTACATGCTCTGCACAGCCTACTGGGTGTGCATTGGTGCAGATAAATCCGCGAATTTTAGGCTTAATGACCATTGATCATCCTATATCTTTTACAATAAAAATTAGCGCTAGTTTAAAGGCTAAAACAAAAAAAACTGATCTGATCAGTTACTCACTGCTCAAACCAATTCACTATACCTGTTATCCAACTTTTGAGCCGCCCATGCAATTAGGTGACTGCGGCGCTTCGCCGTCGTGCTCTGTAAATTCCTCAGGGGTATAAGTGTGCATCGCAAGCGCATGAATATGATTTGCCAGCTCATCTTTTAAAATTTCATTAATTTCACGATGACGCTGCAATAATCGCTTACCAGCAAATTCCTCACTGACTACAATCACTTTAAAGTGTGATTCAGTGCCTGCACTGTGCATATGGCTTTCGTTGATCACATTTAAATGCTTGCACGCAATCGCATCGGCTAGCTTGTTACGTATTTGTTGTTGCATTGACATAAAAACCATCCTCAAAATTCAGTTATGTGCTTACTATAACAACTGCGGCTATACCATGGCTAATGCTATTTAACTGAAACTATTATTAGAGTCTGTTGACCTTTCAAGATTAAATCTGCAGCAACCTGTTTAGTATTTAGGCAGGGCAGAGCCTATGTGGTGTGGTTATTCCCCATAAATAGGCGCTGCCCTTCGGGTTCTGCCTAGGGGCGATTTACTCTTTTGTTGCCTACATGGATGTAGGTAAGGGGCGTGAGCAGGACGCGTAAGCTTTGCTCGGCTTTTACTTATTCTTACATGGATGTAAGCCAGTAGAATAACGCAGGAGCAGTTATCGAGCCGACTAGGTTACAAACCTCGCGCCGCGATTAAACCGCTCCTAGTTTGAACAAATTATAATCCGCAAAGATCAACAGACCCTGATATAGCGAAACGTTAAACTTATTCGAGGGTGTTTAAGCGTTGTTTGTTTGGGCAATGCATGTTGGTAATTTTGTTGGCTTTGGCCGCTCATTATTAAACAGCTACCACTTTGTAATTTAATGTTAGTAATGCTGTTACTTACTTTGTGTTTAAGTTTAAATAATCGCTCTGCGCCAAGCGATACACAGGCTATGGTAGGCTCCAACCCTAGTTGCGCCTCATCATCGCTATGCCAGCCCATACTATCGTGGCCATCTCGATAGTAATTAACCAAAATTGAATTAAACGGTTGCTGTAGGTAATTTTCTAAACGTGTTCGCATAGCAAGTAATACGTCTGGCCAAGGCTCTAAATCGAGTTTATGCCCAGAATAGCCGTACTCAAGATTCTCTTCGCTGATAAAACATTGCAACCTTGGTATTGGCCCCGTTTTGCCAAACACCGTGATATTTGGTTGTTGCCAATTTAAGTTTTGCTGCAAATAATAAAATAAACCGAGGCTTTTTTGCGCACTAAGCACCCTACTTTGATAAGAAAAGCCATTTGGTAACAGTTGGGGGTTGGCGTTTGGCGGTTGCATGTTAGAATTTACCTATCATTTGATTACCGATCATTAAACTATTATGACTACGCAAGCTACGCTCGGCGATAACACCTTTACTCTTGAACGCTTTCCTTTGGATCAAAAAAACCGCAGCTTACAAGCGTGGGATTCAGCAGACGAATACCTCATTGACTATGTTAATGAACACTACCCTGATTGTCGCTCGTTACTGATCTTAAACGACAGCTTTGGTGCACTTAGCTGTTATTTTAGCAAACAACAATTAACTGTTTGTTCAGTAAACGACTCTTATATTAGCCATCAGGCGGCGGCTCATAACTTAGCGCAAAACAAAATTGCAACAACTGCGTTTAGCCAGCTTGATAGTTTATCGGCTTTGCCCGAACAAGTAGACCTAGTGTTGGTAAAAGTACCACGCACATTGGCTTTTTTACAATATCAGTTATCTGAATTAAGCGAAGTACTGGCGCCCGATACACCGGTTATTGGCGCAGCAAAAACTAAAGACGTGCATAACTCTACTATAAAAGCATTTGAAGATTTTATTGGTGAGACGAAAACAAGCCTCGCAGTAAAAAAATCACGCTTAATTATTAGCCAAGCCGCTGGCGGTTATAAAGGCGCAGATTTCCCAGTGAGCTGGCCACTCGAAGGCACTGATTTTACAATAAGCAATCATGCCAATGTGTTTTCACGTGATTCACTTGATATAGGTGCGCGCTTCTTTTTTAATTATTTGCCACAAACAAATAAAGCCAAAAATATTATAGATTTAGGCTGTGGTAATGGCGTGGTTGGTTTAATGACATTAGCGCGCTGTCCTAATGCTCATATTAGCTTTGTTGATGAATCATATATGGCGGTTGAATCAGCTCGACTCAACATTGAGCTCAACATGGAAGACAAGTTTGAACAATGTACTTTTATAGAGAATGATTGTTTAACTGACTTTGAACGTAAAAGTGCTGATATTGTATTGTGTAATCCGCCATTTCACCAAGCACAAGCGGTTACCGACCACATAGCATGGCAAATGTTTAAACAAGCAAAAGACACATTAAAAGAAGGTGGCGAGTTGCGTATTATTGGCAATCGTCATTTAGATTATCATGGCAAACTAAATCGTATGTTTGGTAACTGTACTTTATTAGGCTCTAATAAAAAGTTTGTGGTACTCAGCGCAACTAAAAATAGTGGGACGTTATAAATGAAACTCATAAAGATATTATTGAGCTGTTGTACTTTAGTGGTTTTTTCGGGATGTGCCAATCAGCCTAATCAGCTTATTCTCAATCCCGTCTATAAAAGTGGACAAATAAGCTCAATCAATAACAGCTTAAACACCAGCGTGATTGATTTACGTGGTGACAGTGCAACCTTAAAGTTGATTGAATCGAGCAAAACAAAAACCATTGCCAGCACGGGTATTACTGAGTCAGTTAAAAGTGCACTAGACAGTGCGCTTAGTCGCAATGGCGCCAGCATTTCTAATTTAGCGCAATTGCGCTTTGAGTTAGATATTCACACGCTGCAAGCGGTAGTTACAGAAAAGCTAATGAGCCATACCAGTGCTGCCAAGATTGAATTTGAAGTGCGGGTGATTCGCCCTACCAGTAATTTCAGTAAGCGTTATAGCGGTAATGCTAATTTATCTGGACCACTTGGTCATGATAGAGCAAAAATTGAAGGTCAGCTCAATAAGTTGACTGAGCAGTTAATTACCCGCATTGTATCTGACCCTGAATTAATTGCATTTTTAGAAGGTTAATAATGAAGCAACTTTTTTTAATCTGCGTAAGCTTATTTTTTAGCGTAAATAGTTTAGCGGCACAAGAAGGCCGCTTTGTGCAAAAAGATAATATTTTCCCTCGAGTAGAAATTGTGACATCGTTGGGCAGCATTGTGGTTGAGCTAGACCGCTCAAGAGCCCCTATTACGGTCAATAACTTTTTGACGTACGTGTCTGATAAAAGCTATCAAGGCAGCGTGTTTCATCGTGTAGAACGCGATGTAGAAAATGATCGTGACTTTGTAATTCAAGGCGGTGGTTATGATAAAGATTACGATGGCCTACATGAAAACGACCCTATTTTTAATGAAAGCGGTAACGGCTTAACAAACGATATGTATAGCATTGCGATGGCTTATCAAGACCGTGAACCACACTCAGGAACGCGTCAGTTTTTTTTTAATATGGATGATAACGATCATTTAAACCCTGGCCGTGATTGGGGATTTGCCGTGTTTGGCAGTGTGATGGAAGGCTATGAAACACTCGATAAAATCATGGCTGTAAAAACCGGATTTAATGACAAAATTGGCTACAACTTTGTACCCGAAAAACCGGTCGTTATATTAAATATTAAGGTGCTTGAGCAAGTTCCTTTATAATTTTTTTAATAAGAGCAGCCTTAGCTGCTCTTTGTATAAGCCAATGAGCCTCTATGAATAGCACACTTTCTATTAGCGAATACTTTTCTTATTTTAAAGATAAACGTTTGATTAATGTTTTTATATTTGGAATGAGCAGTGGCTTTCCGTGGGTATTAATTGGCTCAGTAATGTCGGCATGGCTTAAAGATGAGGGCTTGAGCCGCAGCATGATTGGCCTATTTGGCATTGTGTTTGGTGCCTACAGTATCAACTTTTTATGGTCACCTTTAATAGACCGCACTAAACTGCCCTTTTTATATAATTGGCTTGGTCAGCGCCGTAGTTGGATCCTGTTTTGCCAAAGCTTTATTTTGCTTGGCACATTGCTACTTGCAGGACTTGATTTGAAAGCAAACCTAGCGGTTGCCGCCGCACTTTGCTTGTTAATCGCCATAGCCTCTGCAACGCAAGATATTGCAATTGACGCCTTTCGAATAGACACCCTTAGTGAAAATGAATCTCACAAAGCCACTGCGGCAGCTGCAATGGCCACCTCTGGTTGGTGGACTGGCTATGCTTTATTAGGAGCTGTGCCTTTTTACATGGCTGATATGCCAAATATTGACTGGCCACAGGTGTATTATTTTTTATCCGCGATTATGCTGTTATTAATTAGCTGTGTATTTTGGGCTAAAGAGCCACAATCAAATCGCGAAGCCGTACATGCCGAACTAGAACGTGTTTATCTTGAAAAACTCGCCGCAACTAAACAAACACCACTAACAAAAACGCTCGCATGGCTAGGCGTTACCGTGGTTGATCCGTTTAAAACCTTTTTTGCTAAAAATGGCGTTAAAACCGCGTTGGCGCTGCTGGCGTTTATTTTCTTATTTAAGATTGGTGAAGCATTTTTAGCGCGGATGTCGATTGTATTTTATAAAGAAGTTGGCTTCAGTAATACGCAAATAGCAAATTACTCAAAACTCGGCACGGGGTTAATCACCATTTTATTTGCCTTTTTGGGCAGTATTTTTAATCATAAATATGGCATTGTGAAAGGCTTATTTATTAGTGGCGTAGCCATGGCAGCATCTAACTTAATGTTTTCTTGGATAGCCTTAGCTGGTCCACAAGAGCACTTATATGCAATGGCAATTGTAGTTGATGGCTTTACCCAAGCTTGGTCTTTAGTGGCAATGGTTGCTTTTATATCTATGCTGTGTGACAGAGCGTTTAGCGCTACTCATTACGCACTACTAGCATCTCTGGGTAATTTAGGCCGTACGTTATTATCGAGTTACAGCGGTGTGGTTATTGATGATTGGCTAATGGGGAATTGGTCATTGTTCTTTGTATTAACTGCACTTATGGTTTTACCCTCATTAGTGTTTTTATTTCTAATTAGGCACAAACTATATTCACTAGAGCAAAATTATCATAAAAATACCTAATGCATCCCTGCACTAGTATTGGCTGTAGACGCTAATTTAACTTTACGATTAGAACCAAAAAGAAAGCGTTAGTCAGCTTTAATTAAGCTTAATGCTTCATACGGGTCGACTTCTAATGCATTACAGTAGCGAACAAACTCAATTACATCTAAACGACGTTCCTGATTTTCAATTTTGCCAATAAAAGAATGTGGCGTACCCAAGATTTGCGCTAAGCTGCGCATGGTGTAGCCTTTTTCATGGCGTTTAGTTTTAAGCCACTTTGTTAATTTTGCATTTTCTTCCGAAGATACGGTTTTACCCATCATATACAACTCCTACTCGTTGTTTAAATATACATATAGCTAAGCGCTTAAAATCGCCAACACTGTAAAACTACAACCACTCACTAAAGCGCAGTGTAAACGCTTACAATTCAACCAATAAAAAACGCTCAAATATGTATTAACACTTTATTATTGTGAAAAATGAAACCTTGCCCGTTTCACTCTTGGATACATTATATACCATTCACCGTTGATCTGAATGATTAATTAGTAATTATGCGATTAAAGTTTAACAACAAATATTTACTAAGTCTGAATAAGGTTAAATATTTTATAACTTTTTTGTTTCATTTAAATATAAGCCGTTTATTATTAACTTATTATTTGCTTAAAAAGGCTAAATCATGTTTAGACTACTTTTTTTACTGCCTATTATTTTATGCTTGGGCTGGTACTTTTTTTTGCGCCATTATGCAATTCCAATCAAACAGGGTAAAAAAGGCTTTATCTATATTTTAGTCTTCTCTGCGTTTGTGCTTGGCTTTTTTGTGTTAATGATGCAAATAACAGAATACAGCCCAACTGAGTTATGATTTTTTAAGCACATAAAAAAACCGCTGATTAAGCGGTTTTTTTGGATAACGATATTTTTATACGCTAAAACTAGCACCACAACCACATGTAGTGGTCGCATTAGGATTAGAGACAAAAAAGCGTGCCCCTTCTAATCCCTCGGTGTAGTCAACTTCACCATCAACTAAATATTGGATACTCATAGGGTCAATGACTAAGGTAACCCCGTTTTTAACAATTTCTAAATCGCCAGGATTCGCTTTTTCATCAAAAGTAAAACCGTATTGAAAACCTGAACAACCACCGCCTGTGACATAAACACGCAGTTTTAGATCTGGGTTTTCTTCTTCGTCGATTAACTGTTTAACACGCACAGCGGCTGCGTCGCTAAACTTAATGGGTAATTCTTCAGACATTTTATAACCCTCAATACCTTTATACTAATGCACCAGATTATCTAATACCTGAGTGTTTTAATCAAGTATAGTAAGCTCGCGTTTATAAGCTTTAATTAAAACAATGCGCGTTTAATCTGTTCAGTGAATCAATATACTATAAATTTAATTTAAATTAATCGGTTGTTAAAAATCTCAAGGACTTCCCTAGACTATTTTGATAAACTTGACGCCTAAAAATGCTACGGGGAAATAAAGCATGTGGCTTGAGCGACTGAGACGTCGATTAGCAAAACCAAAAACATCCGTACAATTATGCTTATTGGGCGTAAGTGCCGGACTAATTGCTGCATTTTTCATTATACTGTTTCGCCTAACCATTTTATTTTTTCAAAGTTTATTTTTAGAAACCCCTGACGACTTTACTACTCTCCCTACCCTAGAACGGGTATTAATGCCTTTGATTGCTGCACTTCTGATAGCCACATTTGCGGCTTTTACCGGCTTTAAACATTACCGCTTGGGTATCCCCTTTGTAATACACAGAATAAAACGTCATTACGGGCAAATGCCACTTTATAATACGGTTAACCAGTTTGTAGGCGGCGCGCTTGCACTGATCAGCGGTTTTTCTGTTGGCCGCGAAGGCCCCTCAGTTCACATGGGAGCAGCAGGGGCAAGCATATTAGCAAATAAACTACACTTACCCCACAACGCTATGCGTACCCTCAGTGGTTGTGGCGTTGCTGCGGGCATTGCTGCGTCGTTCAATACTCCTCTTGCTGCGGTTATTTTTGTAATGGAAGTCGTGCTCAGAGAATACAAAGTGCATATTTTTGTGCCGATAATGCTCGCAGCCGTTACAGGTGCATTAGCTACTCAATTTGTATTTGGTGAAGGCTCAGAACTTGCGCTAATAAGCATTGCGCCTTTAAGTGGTTGGCATTACCCCTATTTAGTTTTGTGCGGCATGGGATTGGGCGCGGTGGCTTATGCTTTTAATCAAAACTTAATGCTGATTATTAAAACCTTTAAACCACTTAGTATGTTTCCACGTTTAATAATTGCAGGGTGTATTGCCAGTTTAATTGCTTACGCAGTTCCACAAGCAATGGGCTCGGGTATGAGTGCGATAACTATTGCGGTTGAGTCACCAGAAAACATGCAACTACTCACCACTATTTTAATTGCTAAGTTATTAGCCACCTTATTTGCTATTGGCTTAGGTATTCCTGGTGGGTTGATAGGTCCGGTTATTGGGCTGGGCGTTTTAACCGGTACTTTAATGGCATTTTTTGCTCAATTTATTAGCCCCGGCACCGATATAGCCGGCACTTACGGGGTGCTGGGCATGGCAGGATTATTAGCGGCCACACTACACTCCCCCTTAGCGGCACTGACCACCGTAATGGAGCTGACCTCGTCACCAGAAATTATTGTGCCAGCGATGATCGTCATTACTACCGCCTACGTTACAGCTTTACAGGTATTTGGTAACCGCTCCATATTTTTACAGCAATTAGACTTTCAAGGGCTTCCCTATCATGTCTCTCCCGCCACTGAAGCCTTACAAAAAGTAGGAGTGATGGATGACATGGATGAAGACTTTAAACTGCTCTACTCCGACGATAAAGAGCAAATAAAAAACAGTCTAGATGCCATGGACAGCCAAACACCATTAATTGTATTTGATGAAGAAAATGGTTATCGCCTAGCTGAATATGACTTAAGTTTAATGTCTGATCAGGCGGTCAATATAAAATACATTAGCTTACAAGGTATTAGCAGCCAAGCCACCCTTGCAGATGCATTTGAAATTTTGAATGATAAACGCAGTGGTGCACTTTATGTATATAACTTGCTAGATAATCAACAAATTATGGGATTACTAAGGTGGGATCAAATCCACCATATTTTAACCATACGTAACAGTTTACTTTAACAATAATGAGAACAATATGAGCGCATTATTAATTTACAAAACCTTGCACGTATTTTTTATGATTGCTTGGTTTGCCGGTATTTTTTACCTACCTCGACTTTTTGTTTATCACGCTATGAGTGAAGAAAAATCGTGTAACTCAATGCTAAAAGTAATGGAACGTCGGCTACTTTATTTTGTTACACCCTTTGCGGTGCTTACCGCAGTATTTGGCGTATTGACTATTGTTGAATATGGCCGAGAATGGTTTCGTTACAGCATGTGGCTGCATTACAAACTCGTGCTGGTGATTATTTTATATATTTATCATGGCTACTGTTTCAAATTGTTAGCTGATTTTAAACACGATAGAAATACTAAAAGCGATCGGTTTTATCGCATTTTCAACGAGCTACCTGTTTTAGCGCTACTCGTTATTGTCGCTTTGGCGATTATTAAGCCAAACTTTTAGCAAAGGCTTATAAATTACGCTGCCAAGTCGCATACTAAGTTTGTATAATACGCGCGATTGCGTGCTCCTTTGTGGATTATCGCGCCTTTTTGAATAACTAGGAATAACCCCATGTTCAGTTTCCAAGGTGAAAATATACTCTCTGTTAATCAACTCGACCGAGACTGTATTGAACGCATATTTGCTGTGGCAAAAAAAATGGAGCCATATGCTAAAAAACAAAAGCGGACCAACGTGCTTGAAGGCGCTATTTTAGCAAATCTATTTTTTGAACCCAGCACTCGTACTCGTGTTAGTTTTGGCACTGCGTTTAACTTACTCGGTGGACTGGTTCGTGAAACCACCGGCATGCAAAGCTCTGCGCTTGCTAAGGGCGAATCACTTTATGATACCGCACGCGTTATTTCAGCGTATGCTGATGCGGTTGCTATGCGCCATCCTGACTCAGGCTCGGTAGCTGAATTTGCAACAGGTTGCAGCGTACCAGTAATAAACGGTGGTGACGGACCCAATGAGCACCCTACCCAAGCATTGCTTGATTTATTAACTATTGAGCGTGAACTTAACCGCTTCGATCAAAATATCGATGGTATGCACATTGCGCTAGTCGGCGATTTAAAATATGGCCGTACTGTTCACTCGCTATCAAAGCTACTATGTCATTACAAAGACATTAAGTTTTCGATGGTTGCCCCTAATGGCTTGCAAATGCCTGACTCGATTTTATCTGCGGTTGAAAATGCCGGTCATAAAATTGAACTGGTAGATAAAATGGAAGGTAACTTAGCAGCCGATATCGTTTATCAAACACGAATCCAAGAAGAGCGCTTTCCGTCGCAAGAAGAAGCCAACAAGTACCGTGGTGGATTTAGAATTAGCCAGTCTATTTACAATAGCCATTGCAAACCTAATTCAGTATTAATGCACCCGCTTCCTCGCGATAGCCGTTTAGAGGCAAACGAACTTGATAACGACTTAAATGCTAACGACAATCTAGCGATATTCCGCCAAGTACAAAATGGCGTACTTATTCGTATGGCACTGTTTGCTTTAACCCTCGGCGTAGAAAACAAAGTCGAGCAGTATGAAGTAGACGTTCCTTGGTTTAGCCGCAAACGCGATAGCTAAGCTTTTAATTTTAAAGTGATAAAACAATAGGATTTTTCATGACAATTAGCCAAGACTTATTTAAACGAGCTCAAGACTCTATTCCTGGTGGCGTAAATTCACCAGTGCGTGCATTTAATGGTGTAGGTGGTACTCCGCTGTTTATTACTAAAGCACAGGGCGCGTTTACATTTGATGCTGATGGCAACCGTTACATCGATTATGTAGGCTCTTGGGGTCCAATGATTATGGGCCACAATCACCCTGAAATAAAACAAGCAGTGCATGACGCGGTAGAAAATGGTTTAAGCTACGGTGCACCTACTGAAGCTGAAATTTTAATGGCTGAAAAAGTAAAAGAGCTAGTCCCATCTATCGAAAAAGTACGTATGGTAAGCTCAGGTACTGAAGCAACAATGAGCGCAATTCGCTTAGCCCGTGGCTTTACTGGTCGTGACAAAATCTTAAAATTTGAAGGGTGTTACCACGGCCATGCAGATTCACTGCTAGTAAAAGCCGGCTCTGGCGCATTAACTATGGGTGTACCTAACTCTCCAGGCATTCCTGAAGATTTAGCTAAGCACACACTCACCGTTTCGTTTAACAATATTGAAGAAGTGAAAGCGATTTTTGCCAAGTACGCCGATGAAATCGCGTGTATTATTGTTGAGCCAGTTGCCGGTAACATGAACTGTATCCCACCAGTACCCGGCTTTTTAGAAGGTCTGCGTGAAGTATGTGATCAGTACCAATCTGTGCTTATTTTTGATGAAGTAATGACAGGTTTTCGTGTCGCCCTTGGTGGCGCTCAAGCGTATTACAACATCAAGCCAGACCTAACCTGTTTAGGTAAAGTAATTGGTGGTGGCATGCCAGTTGGCGCATTTGGTGGTAAAACAGAAATAATGGATTACATAGCCCCTGTAGGCCCTGTTTATCAAGCGGGTACACTTTCAGGTAACCCAATTGCGATGGCAGCAGGCTTAAAATCACTTGAACTACTAAGCGCTCCTGGCGTGCATGATAAGTTAGAAGCCATTAGTAAGGCGATTTGTGAAGGCTTTGAAGCCGCAGCTAAAAAAGCAGGTATTGCCTTAACGACTAACTACGCTGGCGGTATGTATGGCTTTTTCTTCACCGATGCAGAAAAAGTAACTACTTACCAACAAGCTACTGAATGTGATTTAGAGCGCTTTAAAAAGTTCTTCCACTTAATGCTTGAAGAAGGGGTTTATTTAGCGCCTTCAGCGTTTGAGGCGGGTTTTGTTTGTGCTGCGCACACAGAGCAAGAAGTTCAGGCAACGATTGAAGCGGCAGAGCGCGCTTTTGCCAAGCTATAACGTTTAGCTCATAAGATCGCTTACCCATAAAAAAAGCCCTTTCGGGCTTTTTTTGTTTTTACTATTTAACGAATACATTGGGGTCTTGGTTTAAACTCACTGGCTCTAAGCGGTAGCTGAATCACTTTGCCACAGCCCGGTGGTGCTTGCTTACCGGTTTGCTCGTTTACAAATGCCCACCTAATTGAAGGCGGACGGGTATCGGCAATTGCTTGGGGGTTTAGCGGTTTTAAATAACGAATATAGGTTTCAAGCGCGCCAACACTGCCGGTTAAGCCGGTGCTTTTATTATCGTCACGGCCTATCCATGCAACCGTCACTGTATTTTGATCAAATCCAGCAAACCAGCTGTCGCGTAATTCATTACTGGTACCTGTTTTACCTGCCAACTGAATCGACGGAAAATGTAAGTTTAAGCGCTTAGCGGTGCCATCTTTAGTTACTCGCTTCATAGCATATTTGGTCATGTACATGGCATCTTTATCAAAGCGTTGCTCGTTAATTACTTTGTGCTTATAAAGTACTTTACCAACAGAGTCGGTTAACGCAGAAATAGACGTCAGCTCTCTGTATTCACCGTCTGCTGCAATCGTGGTATAAAGCTGTGCCACTTCAAAGCTCGACATTTCAATAGCCCCTAATAGCAGCGATGGGTATTCATTAATATAGCCTTTAGCTCCTAAGCCCCTGAGCGTGTTAGCCACTTTATCGACGCCTACATCAAGCCCTAAGTTAACTGCCGGTATATTAATACTGTGGCTAAATGCTTTATAAAGAGGCATGGCACCACGGTATTGATGATCAAAGTTTTCTGGCTGCCATACTTTTCCCTCTTCGTTGGTGACTTGAACAGGCGAGTCATCAAGTAACGTCGCTAAGTTATAATGAGGAAGCTGCAGTGCACTTAAATACACTGCCGGTTTAACTAATGAGCCAATATTGCGCTTGGTATCAAGCACCCGGTTAAACCCTGAGTAACGCACATCGCGTCCAGAGACTAACGCTGATACACCGGCTTTTTCAACATTAACGGAGATCATTGCCGCTTCTAATTCTTTGGTATTTGGGCGCCTTTCCAAATAAGGTAAACTGGCCTGAATCGACTCTTCCATTGCGGTTTGTTTTTGCAAGTCGAAGTAGGTAAATACGCGCACCCCTGCATCTAACACTTCTTGATCAGGTAGCAGCTGTTTCAGCTCGCGATTAACCAACTCTAAGTAACCTGGGTAAGACTTTTGCAAGCTGGCTTTCATTGGTGCAATATCAATTGCGCGCTTTAACGAGGCTCTATACTCTTTAGTAGAAATAAGTTTGTTATCGACCATTAAACGCAGCACTAGGTCACGACGCTCCATAGCACGTTCTTTGTAACGTCTAGGATTGTAATAAGATGGGCCTTTAACCATAGCCACCAGCAAGGCAATTTGGTCGTACTCTAGTTCATCAACAGGTTTGGCAAAGTAAAACTCGGCGGCCAGCCCCATTCCATGTACCCCTTGGTTGTATGACTGACCTAAGTACACTTCGTTTAAATAGGCTTCGAGAATCTGATCTTTTGAGTAACGGTAATCAAGAATAAGCGCAATAAAGGCTTCATTAATTTTACGTACTAACGAACGCTCACGGGTAAGGTAAATATTTTTAGCCAGCTGCTGGGTTAATGTACTCCCCCCTTGTACGGTGCGCCCTGCGCGAATATTGGTATACAAAGCGCGTAAAATTGAAAATACCGATACACCGTGATGATCATAAAAATCGCGGTCTTCAACTACTAATAAGGTATTTTTAAGCATGTCAGGAAATTTATCTAATGGCACAAATTCACGGTCTTGTTTTGAGTCATTACCAATACGGGCTATTTGTACAGGCTCTAATCTGGCAGTGTTTAAGCGACGGCCAAACTTATCTTTAATACTGGCTACCTTCTCTCCAGAGAAACGCAATTCAATAACATGAGCGCTCTCTAAACCATCATAAAATTCAAAGTCACGGCGAAAAATCTTAATACTATTGGCTGTTTTAATATACTGCCCAGTGCGACTTAAGCGATTAACTGGCGTGTAGTTTAAGCGCTTAAGCTCCCATAAAACCTCTTGCTCTGATAAAAACTGGCCTGGAAAAAAAGTCATTGAGCGGGCATATACTTGTGCCGGAAGTTGCCATTTATTGCCTTCAAACTGGCGAGTTATTTTTGCATCAAGGTAAATAAAATAAAGTGCAATGGCGATAAAAATCGCCAGACTCAGTTTCCAAAAAATAGAAAACAACGTTTTAAAAAGTGGCCGTTTTGCGGTGCTTGAAGTTTTTTTGGTCGCACTTTTTCGCGCCGATGATTTCGTAGACTTAGTAGCGCGCTTAGTCGAGGGTTTACTGGTCGATGTTTTCTTTTTTTCAGCCATTTAAGTGTAATATATTCCGAAGGTTAATTTAACGCGAGGAGCTTATCACATTACCTTAGCACCTGAAAAATTAACCTCCCCTGAAATCAAAAAAGCCCTAACAGAGTAGGGCTTTGATTGAACACACAATACTTTTAATTAATTACTTCTAACTGATACAAACTCTGGATAAGCATCAATACCACAATCGTGTTGATCCATACCGTTTAACTCTTCTTCTTCGGTAACACGAATACCCATAGTTTGCTTGAGAATTGCCCATACAATGAATGAAGCAATAAACACAAAACCAATAATACATAGTAGGCCAATCAACTGATTAACAATGCTGGCCTCAGCATTAGTAACAGGTACTAGCACGATACCTAGGATGCCACACACACCATGAACAGAAATAGCACCCACGGGATCATCTATCTTCGCTTTGTCCAGTGCGACAATACTAAGTATCACTAATGAGCCACCTAGTAAGCCAAATAAACACGCCATTAGTGGTGATGGTGATAATGGGTCTGCAGTAATAACCACTAAGCCTGCAAGTGCACCATTAAGTACCATGGTTAAATCGGCTTTGCCCCATAAAAGTTTACATAAGAACAAGGCTGAAATTGCCCCCATAGCTGCAGCAGCATTGGTATTAAGTAATATTTGACCTACCGCTGTTGCGTTTTCTTTATCTGAAATTAATAACTGTGATCCGCCGTTAAAGCCAAACCAACCCATCCATAAAATAAACGTACCCAATGTAGCAAGTGGCAAGTTTGAACCTGGAATTGGGTAAATTTCACCATTTTTACCATATTTACCTTTACGTGCACCCAGTAGTATTACACCCGCAAGCGCTGCAGCCGCACCCGTTGCATGGACAATTGCAGAGCCTGCAAAATCAACAAAGCCTAATTCAGATAAGAAGCCGCCACCCCATGTCCAGTAACCTTCAATTGGGTAAATTAATCCTGTAAGTACTACTGTAAACACTAAGAAAGCCCATAACTTCATACGCTCTGCTACGGCGCCAGATACAATAGACATGGCCGTTGCAACAAACACTACTTGGAAGAAAAAGTCAGATTCTAGTGAATGATTAGCATCTGCCGCTTGGCTACCTATTAGCCCACCAAACGAAGGAATAACGCCGCCTTCAACATTATCTACGTACATAATGTTGTAGCCTATCAACAAAAACATAGTACACGCGATAGAATAAAGCGCGATATTTTTAGTTAGAATTTCTGTGGTATTTTTAGAGCGCACTAAACCCGCTTCTAACATTGCAAAACCGGCTGCCATCCACATGACTAAGATGCCAGACATTAAAAAGTAAAACGTATCGAGCGAAAACTTCAGCTCTATAATTGTATTTTCCATGTTGCCCCCTTAAATTGCATCATCATCAAGCTCGCCAGTACGAATACGGACGATTTGGTCTAGGTCGTAAACAAAAATTTTGCCGTCACCAATTTTGCCCGTTCCAGCGACTTTGGTAATGGTTTCTACAACGCGTTGGCAATTTTCACTACGAGTAGCAATTTCAAGTTTAATTTTAGGTATAAAGTCAACCTGATATTCAGCACCACGGTATAACTCAGTATGCCCTCTTTGACGTCCAAATCCCTTAACGTCAACCACTGTCATTCCTTCGATGCCTAAATCAGCGAGTGCTTCACGCACATCATCTAGTTTGAATGGCTTTATTATTGCACTGATCATTTTCACAAAGGCCCCCTTAGGACGCTAGCTTGTTATTGTATTTCCTCTATACAATCCAACCTTTGTGCCATTTTTAAATTAATAATAAAAACATAAACTTAAAAAAATAAATAATATATAAAACAAAAAAGCGCACCATTTAGGTGCGCTTTTTTTATGCAAAATGCAGGATTGGTGCGATATCAATGAAATACAAAGAAGGCGTTTAAAAAAAGTCTAACTATTAAACAAAGTTTATTCTTAACAGAGGTGGTTACTCGCTAACTCAACGATTATTATCGGCAGCTAGTCTCAATACTTTTGTTTTTTACTCAAATATCGCTATAACTGCAGTACATAAAATAAAAAGGGTCACTTATGAAATTTAGTCGAAGTCTATTTTTACCCATTGCCGCTATTGCGCTCACCCTAAGTAGCGCCTCGTTTGCCGATAATCAACGTCGTATTGATATTGACAGTAAAGTGGTTACCCAGCACAAAGCAAAAATAAATAATGAACGATTTTCTTACACAGTAGCAACTGGCACACAACCGGTATGGGATGACAAGGGAGACGCCATCGCAACCCTTCAATACACTTACTACACGCGCGATAAGGTCGATGATAGAACAAAGCGCCCATTACTTATTTCATTTAATGGTGGCCCAGGCTCAGCGTCAGTTTGGATGCATTTAGCATACACCGGCCCACGCGTTTTAAAAATTGACGACGAAGGCTACCCTATTCAGCCTTACGGTGTTAAAGATAACCCTTATTCGGTTTTAGACGTAGCCGACATCGTTTACGTAAACCCTGTAAACACGGGTTATTCGCGTGTCGTTGAAGATAAAGATGGTAACCTTCTACCAAAGGATAAACAAAAAGAGTTATTTTTTGGTGTGAATGCCGATATAAAATACCTAGCAGAATGGCTTAATACTTTTGTATCTCGAAATGAACGCTGGCGCTCTCCAAAATTTTTAATTGGTGAAAGCTATGGTACAACGCGTGTATCAGGCTTAGCGCATGAGCTACAAAATAGTCAGTGGATGTACATTAACGGTGTTGTACTCGTTTCACCTACCGATATTGGCATTAAGCGCGATGGTCCTGTAAAAGCCGCTAATCGCCTACCTTACTTTGCAGCTACAGCGTGGTATCACAAAGCACTAAACGCCGATTTACAAGCAAAAGACTTAGACGAGCTATTACCAGAAGTTGAACAGTTTACTGTTGATGAGCTTATTCCAGCGCTTGCAAAAGGCGGTTTTATTGCCCCAGATGAAAAACGTCGTATTATTAAAAAAATGGCCGAATATGCAGGTCTATCTGAAACATTTGTTAGCCAAAATAACTTAGACATCCCGACACAATTTTTTTGGAAAGAACTATTACGTGAACGCGGAAAAATGGTTGGTCGTCTGGATTCTCGTTATTTAGGAATTGATAAACGCGATGCCGGTGAATCACCGGATTACTGGGCAGAGCTTACATCGTGGCTGCACTCTTTTACCCCTGCAATTAACTACTACCTGCGTGAAGAGCTTAATTACAAAACCGATATCAAATATAACTTATTTGGTAACGTTCACCCATGGGATAGAAGCGGAAACAATACAGGTGAAAACTTGCGTTTAGCTATGGCTCAAAATCCGTATTTAAATGTGATGGTTCAAGCTGGCTATTTTGATGGCGCAACAAACTACTTTGATGCTAAATACACAATGTGGCAACTAGATCCAAGTGGCAAAATGCAAAATAGATTAAGCTTTAAAGGCTACCGTAGTGGTCATATGATGTACCTACGTCATGCAGATTTAGAAAGCTCTAACAACGATTTACGCGAGTTTATAAAACAGTCTATACCTAAAGACGGTCAATCCGCTAAATACTAACGATTATGCGCTTATAACAATTAAAAAAGTGACCACTCAGGTCACTTTTTTTGTATATAACTGAGGTCACTAGCTATGCGTGCAATTACCGGTGCGAATGACGGTTGGCTTTGCTGTGTACTGCTTTGTCGTGAGTATTTCAGCTTGATTTTACACATTTGTAACAAAACACAAAAGCGATAGAATAATGCACTTTTGCAACAAGTTAAGCGTGCAAAAGTGCTTAGCCATCAAAGCCAATACGGTTCTGTATCAAATGAAGCGTGTCGACTTTGCTCCATGGCACTGACTAAAAAGTCAGACTTTTGTTCCAACCATAGTTGTATTTTTGCTAGTTGAGCATCTTCTTGTCCGCCACACAGCTGTTTTAAATAATCAAGCGTACTTAGCTCATACATGCCATGAGAAATATCGAGCCAAGGGAGCCTAAATTCTAATCGTTCATCTTTATCAAACAGTGCACCTAAACAGTTACCACTGAGTAAGCTATTTTCTAACTGAGTACGAAAATTTAAATAATCATTGCCCGATAAACTTTGCTCTTTAGGCAATAAGCGGTGTAAATTTTTCCAATCTTTATCAAATAAACGATGAGCAATATCAATAACGGGCTGCTCAGCGTTTTGAAGCTCTGCTTGGCTCCAGTCTTTACGCCACTGCTTATTTATCAGCCACGTTGTTAAGCTCAGCAATAAACGGTTGTAGCGCGCACTATGAAAAAGCGCAAAAACATCATCAATACTCGGTTGTAACTCTTTTAAATCGTTAATAACTTGAGCTAAGGCGGGCGCACTGTTTATTTTTTTATAAAAAGCATGACGCTTAGAAGTGTAAGTTTTTAACTGAATGGCATTTTCAACCCATGCTAATTCACTCAATAACCACTTTAGCTCCGTTCTGAGATGCTCGGTGCTGTCTTTACTGACAATATCATCAAATAACCAAAAGTTATGACGAATTAAACTAATACCGTCAGTCACACGTTTTAATGTTTTTAAACTTGGCTTATCAAAATAGCATTGCTCATGTTTTTGCACAAAGCGAATACCAAAGCCCATGGCTTCAATAAGTGCTTGCTCTTGAGTGGCTTGCTTAGTAAGTTTAACAAAACCGATAGATTTACTCGGTTGTAACGGTGTGTTATCCGCTAGGCGGTAGCCTCTTGCTGCTTTTGAATAAAGCCCCAAGCGCACACTGTTTTGACTTATTAATTTATCTGCTAAAGCAAATAGCTCGTCTCGGCTACCTTCGACGAGCTCTATTTCAAGCTCGCTAATAATCTCCACTTTACCCGAAGCGGCCACTTCACCTTTATCTAATACCACTTCAATTTTGGCACCATTTTGCGTTTCAATTAACCACGTACGGCGGATAAAATTAGTACTAAATATAGGGTAGAGGTTTTGTGATATAACATCAATTTGCATGCCGTGTGGCCAAATTGATGAATCAAACGCCATTAAATTAGGCCGATTTGTTTCTATGGGTAGGTTATATTCTGGACGTTGATGTAATCCCCCCACCACGTCTCCTGCAAGCTTAATTGTTTGCTCACAGCGCTCGTCTGTACAACGCGTTCTAAAACCAATATCGAGTGCTCTCAGCTCTCTGCTTGGCGTATCAAAATAAGCATTTTGCAAACTTTTAGAAGGCTTGTTTGTGACTGTTTTTGCAAATTGAGTAATTAACGAGGGGATCAGTGGAATGACGTCATCTGATACCAAAAACTTCAGTTCTATCTCAGTATCCATTAGGCTTGCGGATTACCCTTAAAATTAATAAGTGCTCAAAATAAACAAAGCAGACCTATATTGCAAATTTTTTAGTCATAAACACGCAAGCAAAATGCTTTGGTTACAATATCTATCTTGCTATTAAACTATTAAATCCATACTATCTATATACTTATGCGAAATAAAAATCACGTTCACAACGGACACTGCTAGATTAACAAGGTAGATAAATGCTAAAACACTGTTTACTATGGCTGCTTTTAACAGCCGCCCCGTTTATGAGCCAAGCAGAGGAAGCTCAATCAACGCCGCCTACTAATGCTAAAACAGCTTATATAATCGATAACTTGTATACTTTTATGCGTTCAGGCGCCAGTAAAGACTATCGCTTACTCGGTTCTATAGATGCAGGTACGCAACTGACTTTATTATCTGATGAACAAAACGGTTTTATAAAAGTTAAAGATGATAAAGACCGTGAAGGCTGGGTAGAGGCTAAATTCATCAGCGAATCAGCTGGTTTAAAGCAGCAATATCAAGCGCTTAACAGCGAAATTAGCGCTATGCAAAATAAATTACGTCAAGCGCAAGTAGAATTACCTGAACTACAAGAACAAAACTCACAGCTAACCGAACAAAATGCTCAGCTGTTAGCACAAATAAGTCAATTACAAGACTCGCTTACTCAAGAACAACAATTAAAGCAAGCAACCAGTGCTAAAGAAAAGCGTCAGCTACTCACTTATGGCGGTGCTATTGCATTTTTAGGCTTGTTCTTAGGAATTATTTTAACCATCGTGTTATCGCGCAGAAAACGCTATGAAGGTTGGGCGTAAGCGCCACCTATATTGCAGGCATAAAAAAAACATCAAAAAGATGCTTTTTTTATGCCTGCAATTTTTTATACCTGCAATAATGTACTCAAAGGTTACATCTCTAAACGCAGTCCAGAATCTTGTTTTATTTTTTCTATTACCATGTAAGTGTGGTGTGTACCCACTCCCGGAATATCGACCAAATCACCTAATACTTCTCTGTATTCATCCATATTAGAGACGCGAATTTTTAATAAATAGTCGTAACCACCCGCTACCATGTCACATTCAACAACCTGCTTAATTTTAAGAATGTGTTCGCGAAACACTTTAAATACCGCTGTATTTGAGGTGACTAACGATACCTGCACATGCGCCACTAAGCTTTGATTGAGCTTTTCTTCGCTTAACTTTGCAAAATATCCCTCAATGTAGCCTTCTTGCTCCAGACGTTTAACTCTATCTAAACAAGGACTAGGACTTAAATTCACTTGTTTTGCGAGGTTAACATTTGAAATTCTACCATTGCGCTGCAAAACGTCTAAAATTGATATATCGATACGATCAAGCAGGCGTAATCTATTCGGATTAGTCATATCAGTATTTTATATGGATAAGTTAATAATATGCCCTGTAAATTATCGTAAAACGACAAAATTAACCAGCATATTCTGCTGGATTTTAATTAGAATGCACGCTTTACACCAACAACATTTAGCGGTAATTAACAATTACCCTAAGTCTTAACACTCCTGAGGGTTGCTTATGTTATTCAATGGCGATTTAACAACGACTTGTCCGATCAGACAAAAGATCCGTGACTTTTACCGTATAGATGAAAATGCGGTTATTGATCACATTTTACCACTTGCAGAAGTCGGTGTTAAAGCACGAAGCCGTGCATGGGAAAGAGCTCGCCAAATAGTTTTAAACATTCGTAAAGACCAAGACGGTCAAAGCGGTGTTGATGCGCTATTAAATGAATTTTCACTATCGAGTGAAGAGGGTGTGGTATTAATGTGTTTAGCCGAAGCGCTGCTTCGTGTTCCTGATAAAGCAACTCAAGAAACATTAATACGTGATAAATTAGCAAACGGCGATTGGAGCTCTCACTTAGGTAGTAGCGACTCTTTATTCGTTAATGCCTCGTCTTGGGGATTATTAGTAACCGGTAAAATGGTTAACTATAACGATAAGACTAAAGAGCAACAGTTTGGCATACTCAAAAAAATCATTGGTCGTTTAGGCGAGCCAGTTATACGTAAGTCTGTTAACTTTGCTATGAAGATAATGGGCAAACAGTTCGTAATGGGCCGTACCATTAACGAAGCGATTGAGCGTGCTGCTGAAAAAGAGCAAAAAGGCTATGTATATTCTTACGATATGCTAGGCGAAGGTGCTCGCACAATGAAAGACGCCAAGCGTTACTTTGAAAGCTACATGAATGCGATTCATGCTATAGGTAAAGCCGCAAATGGCCGTGGCCCAATAAAAAGCCCAGGTATTTCTGTAAAGTTATCGGCTATTCATCCTCGATATGAGTTTACTCATAGAGAGCGTGTAATGGAAGAAATCGTTCCAAAACTAAAAGAGCTAGCCCTTGCTGCTAAAAAATACGATATCGGCTTTACTGTTGATGCAGAAGAAGCTGACCGTTTAGATATTTCTCTTGATGTTATTGAGGCAGTATTTAGCGATAACGATTTAGGCGATTGGCAAGGTTTTGGTTTAGCGGTTCAGGCTTATCAAAAACGCGCTATTTTTGTTATTGAATGGCTAACCGACCTAGCAACCCGTGTGGGTCGCAAAATGATGGTGCGTTTAGTAAAAGGCGCATACTGGGATACAGAAATCAAAACCACACAACAAGATGGTTTAGATCACTTCCCGGTGTTTACGCGTAAAGCAACCACGGATGTATCATATAAAGCGTGTGCGATTAAAATGCTTGAAGCACGTGATGTACTTTACCCGCAATTTGCAACTCACAACGCCTACACTGCAGCGACTATTTTAGAAGTGGCCAAAGGTGATAACCAAGGTTTTGAATTCCAACGTCTTCACGGTATGGGTGAATCTTTATTTGACCAAATCGTTAATGAAGAAAAAATTCAGTGCCGTGTATACGCACCGGTAGGCCAACACGAAGACCTACTTGCTTACCTTGTACGTCGTTTACTAGAAAATGGCGCTAACTCATCATTTGTAAATGCCATTGTGGATACCACAAAACCGGTTGAAGCGTTATTACCAGATCCTGTTGAAACACTGCAAGGTTTACGTAATAAATACAACACGCAAATAAAAATGCCAATTGATTTATACGGTGAAGAACGTGCCAATTCAAAAGGTATGGACTTAACTGATATTAACGTGATCACCCCGTTTAAAGAAAATTTAGACACTTGGTTTGAAGAGCACTTAATTGATGAAAGCCAAGTACCAGAAGGCGCGTTGGCAGTTAAAAACCCTGCAAACCATAAAGAAATTATTGGCCATATAAAATTACAAAATAGCGATGAAATGAAAGTGTTGCTAGCCAACGCTGAAACCGCATTTGAATCATGGTCACAAACACCGGTAAAAGAGCGCGCCAATTTATTACGTCGCGTTGCTGATATTTTAGAGCGCCATCACGATGAGCTTGTAGCTATCTGTATTAAAGAAGCAGGTAAAGTAGCACAAGATGGTATTGATGAAGTACGTGAAGCCGTTGATTTTTGTCGTTACTACGCAGCCCGTGCTGAAGAGCTTGCGCAAGATGAGCGCTTTGAAGCCCGTGGTGTTATTTTATGTATTAGCCCATGGAACTTCCCGCTCGCTATTTTCTTGGGTCAAGTTGCAGCGGCCATTGTTACCGGTAACACGGTTATTGCAAAACCAGCAGAGCAAACCAGCTTAATCGCACTTCGTGCTATTGAATTAATGCTATCAGTTGGTTTACCTGAGCACGTTGTACAACCTGTCATTGCTCGCGGTAGCGAAGTGGGTAAAACCATTGTTCCTGATGAGCGTATTCAAGCTGTTATGTTTACAGGTTCAACTGAAACGGGCACGCTTATCTCGCAAACATTAGCGGCACGTAACGATATTCAGGTGCCTTTAATTGCAGAAACTGGCGGCCAAAACTGTATGATTGTTGACTCAACAGCGCTTCCTGAGCAAGTTGTTGATGATGTTATCAGTTCTGGTTTCCAAAGTGCGGGTCAACGTTGTTCAGCATTACGCGTACTCTTTATCCAAGAAGACGTAGCTGATGGCATTATCGATATGCTTAAAGGCGCACTTGCTGAGTTGCATATTGGCGACCCATCATTACTCTCTACAGACGTAGGCCCAGTAATAGATGAAAAAGCGCTTAAAACACTCAACGACCATGTTGAATACCTAAAGGGTAATGCAACACTTCACTATGAGTGTAAAATTCCTGATAACAGCGAAAATGGCGCATTTTTCTTTGCACCACGTTTATACGAAATTAAAGACTTATCGGTATTAAAACGTGAAGTATTTGGCCCTTGTGTGCATGTTATCCGCTTTAAATCGAGTGAGCTTGATAATGTTGTCGACCAAATCAACAACACGGGTTACGGCTTAACAATGGGTATTCACTCTCGCATTGAAGAACGTTGTGAACATTTAGCGAAAATGTCGCGCGCAGGTAACGTATACATCAACCGTAATATGATTGGTGCCATTGTTGGCGTGCAACCGTTTGGTGGCCGTGGACTCTCTGGTACTGGCCCTAAAGCCGGTGGACCAAACTACCTACAACGTCTAATAAAAGAAAAAGCTTCACCAGATAACGTACAAATGACTAACCTAACGCCAGATGAGCTTGATTTACACCACTACAGTGGCGCAAATGAGCAAGTAGAAAAGCTAATGGTTAACTCTATGCGCGATGAAAAAATCTGGCGTGCAACGCCACTGAATGACCGTGTTTCTGCGGTACGTCAGTTATTAGCGAAAGTAGCGACTGTTGAAATTATTGACGACCTCGCGGACGATTTAGCGTTAACACTTGCCGATGCTCGCGCTCAGTTAAACCGCTTAGAAAAGCACATGCGTAAATATACAACATTGCCAGGGCCAACAGGTGAGTCGAATACACTTCACCTTGAAGCTCGTGGTTGTGTGGTTTGTTACGCAGATAAAAGCACCTCATTTAACTTTTGGGCACTGTCTATTATTACCGCACTAGCGGCTGGTAATACGGTAATTACTGTTGCATCTGAAATATTTTACGACGAAGCGGTTGCCTTTAGAGATAAGTTTATTGCAACCGGCGTTGCTGAAGGTGTTTTCCAAGTAGCTAAACCAAACCAGTTACAAGCTATATTGGCACACCCTCACCTAGCGGGTGCGGTAGTTGCTGCACGTTCTTCTCGCTTAGGCTACTTCAGCCAACAGCTTGCACAACGTAAAGGCGCAATACTGCCAGTGATCAGCTCAGAGTATTACGACACGCTAATTAAGCGCCTTATTACTGAAAAAACAATCAGTATCGATACAACGGCATCAGGCGGTAACACCTCGTTGATGACGCTTGTTGAAGATGATGAATAGATAATAGTCATCATTTAATTAAAAAGGCATCAATTTGATGCCTTTTTTTATTTCTAAATGTGAATTTATTTGTTACTTTCACTAATCATATTTGTTAATTAGAGTTCACTTTGAAAACCATTCCGACTACACAGCTAAAACCTGGTATGTTTGTACAAAAAGTTGTTAAGCAAACTGGCAATATTAGAATAAAAAACCAAGGCTGGGTTAAAACTCAAAGTGGAATTGATAAATTAATAAAATCTGGCATTTTAAAGGTTGAAATCGATCCTGATAAAATGCTCACCTCTGAAGAACCTGAAACACAACCAACGCCTGCAACTAAGCACGAAATCAAAAAGCGCGATCCATGGTTAATAACCCACAGCGCTGAGCAAGAAATGAATAAAGCTAAAAAGCTTTACGATGAAGCAAAAAACTTACAAACCAAAGCATTTGGCGATATAGAATCTGGCCGCACTGTTGATGTTGCTCCTTTTAGGGAGCTGGCTAGCGGGTTTATTGACTCCGTCTTTAGAAATCAAGATGCGCTGGCGTGCATTACGCAAATGCGCCAAAAAGATGCCTATTTATTAGAGCACTCGATAAATGTGTCTATTTTAATGAGTATTTTTGCAAAACATCTCAATATTGAAAAACCAATCATTGAAGAACTTGCAACAGGTGCCCTATTGCATGATATGGGAAAAATAAAAATACCTGACGCGATTCTCAACAAACCAGGTCGCTATAGTGACGAAGAATTTAAAGTGATGCAAAACCATGCGCGCTTTAGCAAAAAAATACTAGAAGACGCAGGATTAACGGGGATTGCTGTTGATATCGCAGGTATGCACCATGAGCGCTTAGATGGTAAAGGCTACCCCTTTGGTAAGAAAGGCGATGAAATAAGCAAATACGTTCGTATGGCCTCTATTGTTGATGTATATGATGCATTAACCGCTGAACGCGTTTATAAAGCGGGTATGGAGCCAATTAAGGCGTTTAAAATATTAAAACAAGGTTGCCCAGATAGCTTTGATGGCGTGCTGCTGAATAAGTTTATTCAATGCATTGGTATTCACCCTGTGGGCACGCTGGTAAAACTTTCCAGCCAAAAAGTGGGGCTGGTGACCCAAAGTAACCCTGCAACACCATTAAAACCAGTCGTAAAAACGTTTTTTAATGCCAAACATGGGCGTTACACTGAAGTTCAAGATATTGACTTATCAAGCAAAAGAACACAAGACACGCTTGAGTCAGCAATAAAACCCAAAGAGTATAATATAGATTTAGAGGGCTTTTATAAGCACTCTATCTTTAGTTAATTGGCCACTATTGTGGCCAATCTTGCAGGGCTTTTAAGCTAAACTCATAGCCATCAAAATCAAGTACGCTCTGATCCGGCGCTATTTCTAACACCTTCAACGCACCAATAGACTCCCCCTCATATAGCTCTCTGCCATTGAGCTTTATCCAGCGTTTATCCGCCGCTGAAGAATAAATGTGCGCCTGATATTTAATGCTTGGCAACATACTTTGTAGGCCATCAGGAAGTAGCTCAACGGGTTGTACTCGTGATGAATGACGAGAGCCTTGAGTTACTTCGTAGTCGGCTGTTGTTTCTGTGTCATTAACGGCTTGCGCAAACGCATTTTTCAGCGTGTCGGGAACCGTATCTAGTTCAGCGGTTGATTCTGGCTGGGCAGGCACATTTTGATTAAGTGGTTTACCTAACACTTTGTATTTACTCAACTCATCGGCACTGAGTGTTCTTTTCGTTGATTGAGTTGGTACACTTTGCGGTTGGTTGCTCGGTGATTGAAAACTAGATGAAACGTTACTCTGCGCCGAGAAATTTTGCGTTTGCCCTTGAGACGCTTGATTAACGCTCATAGGTAAATATTGCCCTTGTGGCGTAAGCAACATTTGCTGTACACCCGTTGGGGTTTGTACATAAACCAATTGCCCTGCCAGTGGCACAGAATTGTTAGGCGCAGTTGTAACAAGGGGCGTTTGAGGGGTTGTTACTGCTTGAGCAACCGTTTTTTTTACTTCCTCTGGGCTTGTTGGTTTTTCTACTACTGCTGAGTCTTTTTGACTAAGGTCATTTTGAACAACCTCATTTTTTACGGCTACATTTTCTTGTTGCAGCCACTTACCGACAAAAAAGCCACTGGTCAATATACCCGTTGCCAATAAACTTCCTGCGAGTAAAAAACTAATTCGACGATAGGCCATCAACTGGCGTTGCTGTTTTAATTGTTGCGCTTGCAAGTCATATTGCTCTGCGCTCATGGTATCGTGCTTTGACTGCTTTAACGCATCTAATAAATAAGACATGAATCACCTAACTAAAGAATAAATGACAGGCCAATTCCTGCACCAAAAAGCATTAACGCAGCAGCACTATAAGGCCAAATAGAACCTGTTTTACTCTCCTTATTATTTGTAACAATAAAGTCGATAGGTAAAGATTCACTCGCCGCTTGCTTAACAATATCACTGCCAACAATTTCTTGCTGTTTGGAAAATGCCCCTACTAATGCGCGTTCACACACCAGGTTCATTAATCGTGGCACGCCGCCTGTGAGCTGATGCACCATTTGCATCGCTTCCATTGAAAATATTTTCTTGTCACAACCTGCAATATGTAGCCGATGTTGAATATAAGCAATGGTTTGCCCTGGTGTTAGCGCTAACAAGTGATACCTAGCAGTAATACGCTGTGCCAGCTGTCTTAACTCATTTCGCTTTAGAAGTACCTGTAACTCAGGCTGCCCTACTAATACTATTTGTAATAACTTTTTATGGTCGGTTTCGATATTGGTTAATAAGCGAAGTTGTTCAAGCACATCGGGGGCAAGTAGCTGTGCTTCATCAATAATTAAAATAGTATGCCCCCCCGCTTTATTATTAAACTCGAGGTGCTTTTTAATCACATCCGTTAGACTCTTCAGCGTGGCATTTTTGGCGTCGTAAGTTATTTGTAATTCATCGCAAATACTGGCTAACAGTTCAAGTTCTGATAAGGCAGGATTATAGATCATGGCTACTTGGGTATTTTCAGGCAGTCGCTCTAACATACTACGTGTTATGGTGGTTTTACCCGTACCCACTTCACCAGTTAACAGCACAAAGCCACCGTCTTCACCTAGTCCATAGGTAAGGTGTGCTAATGCTTCTTTGTGGCGTTCACTTAAAAATAAGTAGTGGGGATTAGGCGAAATTGAGAATGGCTTTTCTTGTAAACCAAAATAGCTTAAATACACCTTTATAGTCCTTGGTCGTTAATTCACGGCCTATAATGGCAAAAAAATAGCCTAGGTGACAACTACAACCAGGCTTTATTATTAAAATAGTGTAAATAAAAAGGCTAACCGTAAATAAAAGAGCATTTTTAGATTCGCTAATATATTAATTAACTACTTCTCATAGCGTACTAGGCGTAAATATACGTTACTTGTTTTAGCATGTAAGCTATTTAAACCACTGGAAAATTGATAAACCCATGCCGAATTTATATTGCTAATACCCGAGGTATTAGACCAATAATTTTGCGACTGCGTTGCTAAAAAAATACCCGCATTAATACTTGGATCGGTACAACGGTGATCTACTATACTAGCTAACTCTTTAATACTCGGCACTTGCCAGTCGTTATAATTTGCCGTGGTGTCATTCAGTGCGCCTTTAAGTGAGGCCTGCCAGTTTAATGGTTGAGTATCACCATCGCAGCTAGTTGTTTCGCTATTATAAACTTGACCATAGTTACAGCGCTGCCACATTAGCCCTGTTTTAGTATCTGACACAGTGCCATCAATATTAATCACAAATCGGTCGGTATCATCGCTAGTCGCTACCTCTTCATAACACTGCTGCGCTGCAAGTGACTGGCATAATCCCAAGGCTAATAACATAGAGACTTTAATTAATTTCATAATAATCACCTTAACGATTTCTAACTAAGCGCACGTAAGCGGTATTATCTTTTGGATAGGCTAAATCATTGCCATCCATCATATCGATAGTGTAAGCCTGAGATAAACTGGCACCATCAACCGCGGTCTGTGAGGTCCAGTAACGTAAATGCCCTACACTGTTAGTCGATGGTGTATTAGGAAAAAATGCAGTATCTATCAATACATTTTGCCCTTGTTTACCGTAATCAATTAAGCCTAACAACTCAGTATAAGTAGGTAAACGCCAATTACTGCCGCCACAAAAATCAAGCGCATTAACTTCATCAATATAGGTTTGTAAGCCACAATCAGTATTGCTCGGACATGTGGTATTATCACTACCCGCTACATCGCCACTATTGACAGTCCCTTGCCAAATATAGCGGTTTTGTCCATCTCGTAAAGTGGTATTTGGTAACACACCGGAATAAGGGCTTTTCACTTCCCAAACAAGGCCGGTAGTATTATCACGAATACAGCTAAAGTTTTGCGCATCATCGAGAAGCTCATCGGCAAACTCATTAAGCTTGGTGTAATCAAAAGCCAGATTCCCTTTACCCACTTTACCTAAACGATTGGCAAAACTATCGCGCCCAAGATCAGCATCTTGAGCTGGAAATTCATCATTATTACAGTTAATTCGCTGAGTATTGTTATAACACTCTCCTACCCCTGTATCATTTATTAACCCAAGCGCTTTGGGTGTTACATCAATAAATACGGTATCTGTGTCGGTGCGCCCTTTTAAGTCCATAACTTGTACTTCAAAGCTAAGCGTTGCATTTAAATCAATATCAGAGGCAAAAAAGCTGGCAGTACATGACTGTGATTCAATCAGGGTTTCTGCATTACCGGTAAGTTGTTGCCACATACATTGATAAGATTGAGTTGCCGCTTCGCTTGCAGTGGCATCTAAAATAACCTTATCAAACTCTTCTACTGTTTGATTAGCGCCTGCATCGGCAATAATCACTTGAGCTGTTTTATTAAGGGTCATATCAAATTGTGATGCAGATACTCCGCCCTCATCATCTGTTACGGTGAGCTGCCATTTTAAGTTGGTGTTATTTTCTAATAATGGATGAGAAAAACTAAGCGTTGGATTGGTATAGCTATCAATTGTTAAATCCGGCCCTGACAATAATTGCCACAAATAACTGCTAATTTCGCCATTTTCATCTGGGTCTGTGGAAGTTAAACCACTAAGAGTTACAGTATCCTTATAAACTGAGGGCAAGTTTGCAGGAGCAACTTGAGTAACAACAGCAAGAGGAAGCTGATTATTAGAGGCAATGAAAACACTCAAGTCGTCATTCACTAAGCTGCCATCTGAGGTTTGATAGCTAACTCTTAATACCAGTTCACTGTCAGACTTTACATCTGGTGCAGTAATGGTTTGTTCAGCCCCTTCAAGCGGAAACACATCTATAATAGGGCCACTTACACGCTGCCAAGTAAATGTACCATCTGCAGGAGAGCCTTTTGCAGAAATAGTAAACTCTGATTTTTCTACAACTTGAAGATCGTTACCTGCAAATACTGATGTTTTTATATCACTGTTATCAGCACCGCCTCCCCCTCCGCATGCAGCCAAAAGCAAACATGACATAAGTGGTATTAACGAAATTGCTTTCATACTCAGCACCTTTTTGTCTTAAAATTATCTAATAAAACTATTAAGCAAAAAAAATGCCATTATAAATTATAAATAACTATCTTGATGAATACGAACAAATAATTTAGTGCCAACTTTACTGTAATCTACTTTATATTCGCGGCCATCTAAGGATTGAATAAACAACAATTGTTTTTCTTCGCTAAATACATCAGCACTTGTAATATAAACAACATCGAGGTAACGCTCTTTTGCATCTCGGCGGTTTTTTGGCAGTTCTTCTTTAAATGGCTCAAGACCATTGCTTGTTACTTTAATTTTAGGGTGAGTCTCACCATTAACAATCACTAAATCTAGTTTTCTGTCTTTATGTATTATGGTGTTTCGACCACTTTTAATGAAAGATCTGTTTTGGCTCATAGTTATTCCTAATCCCGCAGTGAGTGCTTATATTATTATTCACACTGCGACTTTATAAACTGAGAGGGATCGCGCTTCCATTTATTTAAATTTGCGCTAAATTCCCAAATATCACTTTCTATTACACTCGCTGGTAACAGTAAGTCATACCCTGTTAAAAGCTGAAGATGCTTAGCCCTATTAGCAAACATCGCTATGAGCCCATTATAGTCAATTCCTTTTTTTGACCTATATTTATTATCTTCAACTAACCATTCTGATGGGCAATGCCCATTTTTGCAATTTTTTTGAACAACTTGCATAAAGAAGTGTCGCTGCTCTATCAACAATTTACCCGCAATTCTTGGAGCTAAAGCAGACAAGAATGAATCTATATCATTTAACTTAATACCAATCGCATTAAGCTCAAGGTAATCAATGCCATTATCAACATTAGGTATACCACAATGGTGCAAATTCTCTGGGTGTAAATGCCATTGTCCATACTTATGCTGATATATTAATTGCTGCTCAGTTAAAATAATACTATAAAAAGGTTCTTGTGTTTTAAAAAAGCCAATTAAAATTGCAGCAATACATAAACTTACTAAAAAAGTTTCGATAATACTTATTTCGCCTGGGCGTAATAAATTAAACAGCATGATAATAATCAAGCCAATGCTGCCGACCACTAATATTTCAATTCCATTTTTAGCGCCTTGCGCTCGGTATTTTAGTATTTGTTTATTTATATTAGCCATACTGAAAAAAACGCCATATAAAATATAAACATAATAATAGCCCACAATACTAACTTTCTCAGCGTTAAACAGCGTTTGCATGATGTTTTAAAGCTCATCAATTAACTCCCATTATTACTGTTAAATATGCGCAATGACTAAGTATCAGTTATTTTTACGCTTAACGCACAAATTAATGAGATACATAACCGCCTTTTTTTGTCCTGATTTCGTACAATACTTATAATCTATTTTCAGGTATGAAAACAATGCACTCTAAACAATCAGGTAAAGCCTTATTTCCATTTATTATTTCGTTACTAATAATTTTTAGCGTTTATTTGTATTTTCCTGCATCACAGGGCGAGCAAGCCAATTACTCGGCAATGACAACGCAAGTCTCTGCCCACACGGTAAGATCGCAAGAAAACGCAATTATGATTGAAGCCATTGGCAGTGCTCGTGCTAATCAGGCTATCTACATTAAAAGCGCCCAAAACGATTATGTCACTAGCATTTACTTTGAAGATGGCGACTTGGTCAGCAAAGGACAAAAATTAGTACAACTGCAAAACCAACAAGAACAATTTGCAGTAAAAGAACTTAGCATTAATTTACAAGAAGAAAAACGTCAATTAGCCAGACTAACCGAGCTTTCTCGCTCGCAAGCGACGGCCAAGTCATTGCTTGAAGAACAACTCGCTCGCGTTGATGCCAGCGAAGCACAACTTGAAAGTGCTAAAACCAAACTCAATGAAATGGCCATCACCGCGCCTTTTTCTGGGTTACTGGGGAAGCGCGAAATATCGGTGGGTGCTTATGTCAATAACAGTACCGTGATCACAACCCTCGATGACATTAGTATTATAAAAGTTGATTTTAAAGTGCCTGAAAAGTATTTAGCTCAATTGAAAAACGGAATGATTGTTCGCACTCAAAACGATGCTTACCCTGATCAAACCTTCAGCGGTAAAGTAACCCATATAAGCTCACGTATCGACTCAATCACTCGCAGTGTAGAAGTAACAGCAAGTTTTGCTAATAAATCGGGTTTACTTCGCCCTGGTATGCTACTTAAAACAGCACTAGAGCTAAGCAGCAATCAAGCGCTGATGGTCCCTGAAAAGGCCATTATTCCTCTGCAAGATAAACATTACGTTTTTCAAATTGAAGATGGCATAGCAAATCGTAAAGAAGTACATGTTGCAAGTAGAAACAATGGCTGGGTAGCGATAGACAAAGGGTTAAGTAATGGCGAGCAGATTGTTACCGAGGGAATAATCAAAATCCGCTCTGGTAGTAAAGTAAGCGTTAAGGGGTAACACGTGAAAATTACCGATACTAGCGTCAAACGCCCCGTTTTTGCGATTGTTATTAACTTACTGTTACTCACTTTTGGCTTAGTTGCTTTTAGCATGTTGCCTTTGCGTGAGTATCCAGATATTGAAACACCGATTGTCAATATTAGTACTGAATATACCGGTGCATCTGCCGAAATTATTGAAACAAAAATAACCCAAGTTATCGAAAACCGTATTTCGGGTATTGAAGGTATTAAAAGTATTAACTCATCGAGTCGTAATGGCCGCTCAAACATTACCATTGAGTTTAATATTAGCCGCGACATAGATGATGCCTCCAACGATGTGCGTGAACGTGTTGCGCGTGCACTTGATAGCCTACCCGAACAAGTACGTCCTCCTGAAGTATCAAAATCAAATAGTGACGAAAGCCCTATCGCGTGGTTTGTACTTAACAGCGAAACCATGGATTCATTGCAACTTTCTGATTATGCACAGCGTTTTATTGTAGACCGATTAGCCGTTGTTGATGGCGTATCGAATGTGCGCATTGGGGGGGAGCGAAAGTATGCCATGAAAGTATGGCTTAACCGCCAAGCGATGGCCGCCCGTGGTATTACCTCCAGTGATATTGAGCAAACACTGCGTAGTGAAAATGTAGAACTTCCGGCCGGTGAAATTGAATCAGTTGATCGTGATTTTACCGTTCGCACTGCCCGCAGCTATAAAAACCAACGTGATTTTCAAAACCTAGTTATTAAACGAGGTGAAGATGGTTATTTAGTGCGTCTAGGCGAAGTGGCTGACGTAAAACTAGAAGCCGCCGATGATGAAAGTTTATTCCGAGGTAATGGCCGTAATATGATTGGTATGGGTATTGTTAAACAAGCCAAAGCCAATACCCTAACTGTGGTTGATAACGCCCGCAGTGAACTGGAAAAAATAAAACGTAATTTACCTGAAGGCACCACCATAGAAGACAGTTATGATTCTTCGGTATTTATTAAAGAGTCAATTAATGAGGTTTATAAAACTTTAGCAATTTCTATGGGGTTAGTCGTGCTTATTATCTTTATATTTTTAGGTAACATTCGCGCCACTCTTATTCCCGCGGTCACAGTACCGGTCGCTCTAGTCAGTAGTTTTATGTTTTTATTAGCAATGGGTTATTCAATTAACTTATTAACGCTACTAGCACTGGTGTTAGCAATAGGCTTAGTGGTCGATGATGCCATTGTAATGCTAGAGAACATTCACCGCCGCATAGAACTTGGGGAGCCGCCTTTATTGGCAGCTTATCGCGGCGCACGTGAGGTGGGCTTTGCAATTATAGCCACCACCTTAGTGCTTATATCCGTGTTTGTACCATTAGTGTTTATGGAAGGACGAATTGGCGCACTATTTACAGAGTTTGCTATGGCGGTAAGTGCTGCCGTGTTTTTCTCCAGCATTACTGCATTAACACTCTCTCCGGCGCTGTGTTCAAAAGTGTTAAAAGCATCTGAAAAAGAAAGTAAGTTTAGCCAAGTTATGGACCGTTTTTTTACTAAATTAGAAAATGGATACCGTAACGCTTTAGCGTCAAACATGACCCGTAAATGGGGCTTAATGCTGAGCTTAGTTTTGGCTGGGTTTGTTAGTTATTCATTATTTTTACAAATACCCTCAGAGCTCACGCCAAAAGAAGACCGTGGCACTTTCTTTGTGCTTATGAATGGCCCTGAAGGCGCTAGTTATGAGAATAATGCCGCCAATATGGCAAAAATTGAAGAGCGCTTAATGCCTTATTCTGAATCTGGCGAACTAAGTCGAGTGCTTGTACGAGTCCCTGGTTGGGGTGGCAGTGGCGGCGTGGCTATTGTTGGCATGGCTGATTGGGATAAACGCAAACGCTCAACATGGGAAGTCATGGATGAAATAAGCGGCAAAATGCAAGAGGTCACCGATGTCCGTGCATTTGCTATTATGCGCCGTGGTATTGGCGGAGGTGGTTCATCTCGCCCTATTGAATTTGTTTTGCAAGGTAATGATTATGCCCAACTTGCAGATTGGCGAGATAGAATTATTAAACGCGCTGAGAAAAACCCTGGATTAGTGCGTATTGATCATGATTATAAAGAAACCTTCCCTCAGTTTTTAGTCAGTATTGATAAAAATAAAGCCGCTGATTTAGGCGTATCAGTCTCTGATGTGGGTCGTACACTTGAAACCATGCTTGGCCAACGCCGTGTAACCACCTTTATTGACCGCGGTGAAGAATACGATGTAATTTTAAAGGGCACAAAACAAGACTTTGCCAACCCGACTGATATTTCAAATATATACCTAAAATCACGTAGCGGAGAACTTATTCCTCTTGATAGCCTTATTAGCTTAAAAGAAGAAGCCACCGCCTCGCGTTTAAACCGCTATAACCGAATGCGTGCAATTACTTTAAGTGCCAACCTCGCTGATGGTTACACGCTAGAACAAGCACTAAACTTTTTAAACAAGGTTGCCACAGAGGAAAACGACATTGATGGTGCCATTGACTATAAAGGTGAGTCGCAATTGTTTTATGAAGGTGCCTCAGCCATGACCTATGTGTTTGTGCTGGCATTGACCGTGACCTTTTTAGTGCTCGCTGCTCAGTTTGAAAGCTTTATGCATCCGCTTGTTATTATGCTCACCGTTCCACTTGGGTTAATGGGCGCTATGTTTGGCCTGTGGAGTATGGGCTTAACACTTAATATATACAGCCAAATAGGCATTGTTATGCTCATTGGGTTAAGTGCTAAAAACGGTATACTGATTGTTGAATTTATCAACCAGTTACGTGATAAAGGCGTAGAATTTAGTGAGGCTATTTTACAAGCGGCTACACAGCGTTTGCGCCCTATTATTATGACTTCCCTAACAACGGTTATGAGTGCCGTACCTTTGGTACTCGCCTCAGGGCCTGGCTCGGAAAGTAGAATGGTAATTGGTGTGGTGGTATTTACTGGCGTAACGGTTGCCACCATACTTACTCTGTTTGTAGTGCCAGCGGCCTATTACGCACTAGCGCGAAACACACAATCACCTGAGTTTTTACAACAAAAACTTGATAAGCAAGCCGCTGAAAAACCGCTTAAAGAGATCTAAGTCACTTAGAGCGTCGTAACTAGCTGTTACGGCGCTTTATTCAGTGCACATATCCCTAACAATTGAGGAAGTACTTATGAGTTCGACCACACAAGTAGCAACACTCGGCGGCGGCTGTTTTTGGTGTATTGATGCAGCATTTAGGCGTGTAAAAGGTGTACTCAGTGTTTGCTCTGGTTATACTGGTGGACATACCGATAACCCAACATACAAAACTATTTGCACTGGCAACAGTGGCCATGCAGAGGTAATTAAGGTTGAATTTGATGCCAGTGTTATCGGCTTTGAAACCTTACTCGCGATGTTTTTTACCCTACACGATGCCACACAACTAAATCGCCAAGGTAACGATATAGGCACTCAATACCGCAGCGTTGTGTATTATCATAATGAGCAACAACAAGTACAAACACAGGCAGTTATTGCAGAGCTGCAAAGTCATGTTAGCGAACCTATAGTAACTGAGGTGAGCCCAGCAACCACTTTTTACCCTGCTGAAAGTTTTCACCAAGACTACTACAATGAAAACCCAGAACAAGGCTACTGTAGTATTTTAATTGCGCAAAAATTGCACAAGTTTGAAACCGAATTTAGCGAGTTTTTAACGGAATAACACATTAAAAAGCCCGATTTAAATTCGGGCATTTATTATATGTGCTAATTCAGTAATTAAAACTCATAGCTTATACCAGCAAACAAGCGACGTTCTGGTGTATTATAGTAATACGCTTGAGCTGTTGTAGAACTTAGATGTGAATCAACGGCGTTGTACTGTTTATCGAACAGGTTTTCTACGCGAAGCGATACTTCAATATTTTGATTAACTTGATAATTACCCGCTAAATTCCATAGTGTGTAAGAGCCTAAGTGGGTTTGTGCACCTTGACGATCGCTGCGATACTGCATATCGATACGCGCATCAAAGTCACCAAACTGTTTTTTAAGCTCCCAATTAAATGTACGCTTAGCAACATTACGCAACTCTGCGCCTGTTTCTTTGTTCTGCGCACTTAAATATGCAAAATTAAGGTGACTATCAAAACCAAAAACCTGCTGAGAAAGACTAAATTCAACCCCTTCAAAGCGAGCCTCGTCAATATTAGCTAATGCAAAGTTTGCATCATAATCAATTTTATCCTCAATGTCGTTTCTAAAAATAGCGACATCAACTTGCGCAATATCAAAGTCTACATTTAAGCCAAGCTCACGGTTAACGGACTTTTCTGGTTGTAAATTAGGGTTACCAAAATCAGGGTAATATAAATCGTTAAAGGTAGGCGCTTTAAACCCTGTGCTCTGGCTTAAACGGAATGTTGCATTACTCGATAAATGATATCCCGCTGCCGCGGTATACGTTGTTTCATCACCAAACTGTTCATCATCATCTTGGCGAACAGTTAGATTAGCAAGTACCTTATCTGTATCGTAATAGGCACCTACAAATACTGCAAGCACGTCACGACTATCTTCAATAAATACTTGAGAGCTGCGCGACACATCGTCTTTATACCAGTTAATACCGCCACTAATATTTAAAGTATCATCTAAACGATATTGGCCATTGTAATCAATTTGAGTACGCTGAGTTATAAACGTACTTGTGACTGGCAGACCAGTGGAAAAATTAACATAAGTGTTATCTGAGTCATCAGTTACAAGTGCAATATCAACACCGTGAGACTGATTTTTATAGTTTTTATTCCAACCAGCAGACAATTGATAATTTTCAAAGTCATTGCGTTCAATCGTGCTATCGGCAGGACTAAAGCGACTATCGTAATCAGCAAAGCCTTCGCTGTATTGACCTAATAACTTAAAATCACCGTACTGTGCATCATTATAATTTACTTTAAAACCGAGGTTTTTGTTCTCATAACCATCTTCATCTGGCGCTACACCTTGCAATACATCAAAACCATCTGTTTTTTCAAAACCTGCATTAAATGCACTCCTCATATCGCCTGACTTTACAGAGCCTGCCATTTGATAATCTTGGTAAGCGTCTGAACCAAATGTTGCACTAACAGAAAGGTTATCTGACTCACGCGTAATAATGCTAATAACACCAGCAAGTGCATCAGAGCCATAGACAGCGGCACGTGACCCTTTAATTATTTCAATGCGTTCAATACTATTTAAAGGCACGTTACTCAATGCTTTTTGGCCAAGCGTTGCAGAACCGGTACGAACACCATCAATCAAAATTAACGTATCACCAGAGCCTGTACCACGCAAGGACACACCAGCGTTTTGACCAAAGCCGCCATTTGAGTTTATTTGAAAGCCTACCTGAGTACTTAGAAGTGTGGGTAAATCTCGGTAATTACCTTGCTCAATATCTATGCGTTCAATAACATTAACACTGGCAAGTACATTATTGATTGATTGTTCAAATTTATTTGCAGTAACGGTTATTCTTTCAATGGTTTGTTCTGCAGATGCAGAAAAAGACAGCGCAGCCGAAATAGCCACACCCAATGCAGTTTTATTTATCATGATGTTCCCTATCTCTGCCCACCGCAAAGATGTTAGTAAGTAAGATTAAATCAAGGCCGGTCTCCGGACTCAGTTACCATAATTTAATACAGCATAACTTTACCGTTGCGGGGGCAGTGTTGGGATTGACTTCATCAATGAAAACGCACCAACTTCCCGATTATCCTACTAAAAAAATCACATCATTGAAGTGTTTAGCAAGCACCTTGAAAATAGGCTGCTATTGTTATCTGTTTACTAAAAAAAGTCAACGGACGTCTAAACATCTAAAAACCCAAGGATTCAGGGTTCGGTGTTCGGTGTTCGGTGTTCGGTGTTCGGTGTTCGGTGTTCGGTGTTCGGTGTTCGGTGTTCGGTGTTCGGTGTTCGGT